>NJBQ01000047.1 GCA_005223095.1 Candidatus Aerophobetes bacterium Ae_b3a | reverse complement strand
GGAGCGATAGTACTGATAAAGAACTTTCTTCGGCTACATTAAGAACTGCCGAGGAAGTAGGATACTATATTGCCCAAAGGGACGGAGTTTTAATTTGTGGAGGAAAGGGTGGAGTTATGGAACAAGCAGCAAAGGGAGCAAAAAAGGGGAACGGACTGACCATCGGAATTCTTCCGGGGGCCAAGGAGAAGGCCAATAGATTTATCGATATTGCCATCGCCACCCACCTTGGTTATGCCAGAAACTATATCCTCATAAATAGCGCTGATGCGGTAATTGGAATAGCGGGCAGGTGGGGTACCCTTAACGAGATATCCTACTCCTTAAATATTGGCAAGCCAACCATCCTCATAAAAGGAAGTGGAGGCTGGATGGATATACTGAGCGAGGAAACTCTATTAAAAAAGCTTGATCTAAGACCTCACATTGCTGACTCGGCAAAAGAGGCAGTGGATTTAGCCTTCAAGCTAAGCCAATAAATCTTGCCGGAGTGGCGGAATCGGTAGACGCGCTGGACTCAAAAGGCAAAACCAAGCCTTTCCAAAAGAAGCGTAGAAAGCGGAAAAAGAAGAACTGACCTACATTCCCAACCATTTTAGTTTCCTTCCAATTTGCCTCATTTTACCTCAATTTGGCTCATTTATGGACACTATTTGGACACCAAAAATTTAGTGAAAATAAGCGAAAATACTTGTCTGGAGGTAAAAATGGGGTCAATCGAAAAAACCTCTCAAAATGCCAAAATGAAACAGTCGAGAGGGCATGGTTCGAGACCCGTTCGGGTCCCCGTACCCTCCAGCTGTGGGAACTTCTTCTCCTACACTTTCCGACTTAACCTACGTCAAAGAAGTAGGGGAAGGACAACCAAATACAAGGCTGAAGGAGGTGAAAAACATGCGAAGAAGAAACGAATTGATGGATAAGCTGCGAGTGAGGATCCTGCAGGACAGAAAAGATGGACTTACTTATGAACAGATTCAGACAAAAAGAGGAGCCTCATCGCGGACCATTGCCAACCTAGTCAAAGGAAAAGACCCCAGAAGATTTTGCATAAGGTGCGGAGAAACAGATCCTCAAAAGCTGGAACAGCATCACCCTGACCGAGTGAACCGCCCCAACGAAACGGTCACCCTGTGCGCTAATTGTCATTCCACAGCTACCAGAGAACAGCAACGGAAAACAAACCGTGAAAAGAAAAAGGAGATATGTACTCGAAACAACACATCACCCATACGTGTCTCAATGCCTTCAAGATCGATGGCTCAGCCCCAAGTAGCCTACAGCCAATGCAGACCCTTCACTCCTGCAGAAAAGCGATGGGTAGGTCGGGGATTCTCCTACGGTGGAGGCGGTGTTGCTGTCGGTGAGGGACTGTTTGACAGCCGGCTGCCAGGATGGGCAAGAGTCGTGCTCGTTATAGTCGGCGGAGCCGTTATGTATGCAGGAAGCAAGATAAAATAAAATCTTCCTCAGAGTCAGTTGACTCACCAGGGTTACCCGCTCAGCACAGAAGCTTGGAGCGAACAAGCTTTGCTTTCTCGCTCCAAGCTATCCTGTTATTATTCTTGACTTTGGTATTCTATTTTCTTCAGAAGATTTACCTAATGATTAGCCTCTCCCCGACGATCTTCCTACGCTGTCTTTTTGCTTTCATTATACTTTCTTTTTACTTTCAATAACACTGTAAACTACAGTTTCATTAGGTTTTTGATCAATGTGAAAGGTAAGAATTGATCTTTCTTTAGGACTTCCAGCTTGTAGATTTTCTACGATAATGATTCGTTGAATAACTTGTTACTTTTAGGCTGAAGAAAAAAGCCTTCGATTAAATTTAATATGATTCCTCAGGTGGTTCTCAATCCTGTATCCAACCTAAAAAGTTATCTTTCCATAAAATCTTGCAGTTGGATCATCCTTATTTTAGTTAACTTAACCTAATAGGTTAAGTTAACATAAATTAACTTTTCGGCGACACGCGACGCATAAAAGAGGTACTGAGTGTATGTTGCGAGCGTACCACAGAGGGAAACGAGGAAGTAACAAATCAAGTAAGCAAGTAGAAATAGGAAATAGCAAAATTAAAATCTTGTCGCTTTCTGTTCGCTTTCTGTGTAAAACATCACCATTAACAAAATCCTAAAACTCCAAATGTTCTATTTCCTCTTCCAATTTTTCACCTCGATTAAGCTTTGTTTTCCAGGAAATTTAGGCTGCTTTTAAGGTAGGTACTAAAGAGAAGGTTTTTTATGATGCGAATCTCTGTAATGTAGAATTATACTGTTCAGAAAAGATACGCTTAAATTTTGGGAAACTCCTGAAATTATCACCTCTTGACTTAACCGAAATTATAGCATAAAAGCCCACAATGTATGTAAGCTGGTTATTTGAGGGAGGCCACGTAACTACTCCCATAAGTCCTATTTATCTTTATTGTCACATATGACTTGACAAATGCTAATTATTTATTATAATACACACGTTGTTGAAAATCTGGTTCTTTCAAGAGCTGATAAAGGTAAACTCCCCGCAAGGGGAGGGCGCAAAGCTATGGATCGTCAGAAAAGGCGATTGCCAGGCTGCCGAAGCTCTTTGACTTAAGGAAGCTCGTTCTTTTCCGAGGAACGAGCTTTTTTGTTTATATCTAACCGCTTTTCTTCTCAAATTGACCTTTGATCTATTATCCCGAGTGACATGCATCCCTACCAGCGTGGGCTAACACCCTCTGCAGAGGCTGCCCTGGGTTTAAAACTGTCCCATCTTCAGGCCTCGATAATTGAGAGCTCTAGATGTGCCACTGACATAAGGAACGTTCAAAACTATCTGAAGAAGGAGGTGAAAAAGCATGAAAAAAGCTGAAAGCGCATCTTGCCTTTTTAAAACCAGTCAAGAATGATTACGAGGATGATCCATATTCCACATTTTATTTAATTTAAGGAGAAAGAAATGAAAAGAGACAGGATCTTGGTGTTATTTCTCTTGGTTTTACTTGGGGTATATTCCCCTCTTACTTGTGCCACTGCTCAGGTTCCGGTAGGAGAACTCACTGTAATTAGAATTAGTGAGGAAACGATCGTAGATGAAAAAGGGGATCTCCATGTGAACTTAGAATGGAAAATCCCTACCGGTGCCCTATATACACAGATCAGGAGAAATTATCCCAACCCCTACATGATCCTCAGAGAATTCCTCCCTCAAAGAGCGACTCGTGAAGTAGCTAATGCAAAAACAGAATACAACGATCTTAAGAGATCGCTTCAGCTCAGCACAGACTTTCTGGGGGCTGCTGTTAACAAAAAGGGACGCTGGGAAATATATGTTGGTAAAGGCACAGAGTGCATCTGGGTAGAAAATCAAAAAGCTACATTTTTACAGATAATTCCTCAGGATTCCCAGATGATTGAGGTAATGGATCTTATGGTTATCCTGCCTCAGAAGGCCTCCAGTATAAGATATGAAGAAGACAAGGGGCTACTTACCTACGCTTTACCCGAAAAGCACGTGCTAGGTCGCTGTGAACTTACAGTTTCAGTAAAATGCAAACCCCGCATCATGGCAGCTACCTACAAACTATATGGAAATTCTCGAGTCTTTGAGGAAAGTATGTGGGTAGCGAAGACACTTTTTAGAAATACTGGGAAGTGTAATATCCGAAACTTAAAAGTAAGCTATAAGTTAGGCGAGTATTCTGAGTGGTCAGCCCCTAAAAGCTATTCCCTTATTGTCCCTGGAGGATGTGTGGTAGATCTTTATTATCCGGTAATCTCATCAAAAGTAACAGAGCTTATGACGCGTAGCCCCGTTGATCTCCAGATAAACTACACCTATGAAGACGGGAAAGGAAATACCTATTCGGATATTGCAGCTGAAAGAATAGAAATCCTGGGGATAAACCAGATAGAATTTTCCAATCTGACTGTTGAGGAGAAAACTGGCGCCTGGGCTGACAATTTCTCTAATGTGCCACTTCTTACAGCCTGGGTTACCCATCTTGACTCACCGGTGAAAGCTTTGGCCGGTATGGTGTCTCAATTAGCTGGAGGGGTCCCTACTGCATTGGACCGGGAATCGGCCATCAAGTTTTGCAGAGTCCTCTACGATTTAGAGGTTGCCAATGGGATGGCCTATCAGACTCCCTCTGGTTTTCTGATACAGTACTCACCAGGACAGGACATTAAATACCCCCGAGATGTTTTAAGGGATAAATCGGGAACCTGCGTTGACCTTGCCATACTTTATGCCAGTGCGTGTGAGGCAGTAGGGCTTGAAACAGTCCTTGTTGTCATTCCCGGGCATTCCTTTCCAGTGATTATCCTTCCCGACGGAAGACCTTTACCCGTTGAGTCGACAGCAATAAGTGGTCCTAAAGGAGCAGCCCCCTTTGATCAAGCTGTCGAACTTGGATTAAAACAGCTCGCACAGCGCAAGATAGGAATGTACTATGTGTTAGATGTGCAAGAGATGCGAGAGCAGGGGGTGATCAGCCCGGAACTACCAAAATTAGAGGCTGACATCTTAAAAAGATGGGGATGGCATCTCCCGGACACCGGAGGTAACTAACCTTTCTCAAATTGGTAGAGCTGGCAGTGCACTACATTAGGATATATCAGAATCTGCGAGAGATTCATAGTAGGCATTTAAGTGCCATTAGATTTAATCTGACGCAAATCAATCACACAGTTCAAGGTATGCGTCAAGTCGATTTTTGCCATCAGGGGAGCGGGCCCTTTAAACTGACAATAGATGGTAATTTAGTCGGTATCTCGTTATAGCCTTGATTCAAAAGCTGAAAATCAGTTACTAATAAGACATGACCGAGGATGGTATGATCCTGCTCAGCCGGTGGTGGGACCCCTAAACCTTATACTTATATATTTGAAGTCCCTTTAATAAACAAAAGAAAGGGATATGATATGGAAGAAATGTTTTCATGGAAAAAAGGCAGAAAGCCGCAGTAATCTTTAATAAATTTTGTAAAGCAAAAGCGGTGGAAACGTTTCTAGAATATAAAAACTGTAGTGATGAGGAAAAGCTAAAAGTAAGGCCAGTAAGGAGGTGAAAAACGGAACAGGGGCTGTTAGCTTAAAATCAAAAGAAAGCCTACAAAAAGAAAAGTAGGGAGGAAATAAAACGTTTAGAAGAAAAAGCGTTTTGTTATGTGTATTAGTATTTAGCCTTGTTGTTTTTGCTACATGCGCAGCAAATAGTACTGATGACAAATTTGCTCTACTGGGAGATATTAAAGAAAGCAAGGGTTTTGTGAGTACGTGGGACAAAACGAGACTTTTTTATCGTAAATGGGAAAAGGATTGGAGAGACAAGCTTGAAAAGAAGATTATTCTGGTTCTTCCTGGAATGGGTATGCATAGCGGGTTCTATATGACCGTTGCGAATTATCTCTGTCCAAAAGGTTGCCTTGTTTACACTTTAGATTATAGAGGTCATGGTTTTTCGGAAGGAGTAAGAGGTAGTTTGGGAACAAAAATCACCCTTATGGAAGATATCGATACAATAGTCATTTTTATAAAGACTCAACATCCAGAGCAACAGATATTCTTACTAGGAGAAAGCATGGGGGCTATTTTTGCATTAGTCTATGGAAGTAATAATTCTCACTGCCTAGCCGGGCTGATTCTAGCAGCCCCAGGTCCTGGAGTACACATCAGACAGCTCCTAACCACAAGCACTTTGCTGCTACCACTTTATCTAATTCTAGCTCCAGACCAACCGGTAATTGACCTAAGCAAGAACCGACTCGAGCTTTCTTCCCGTGACGCTCAATTCAAGGAATACCGTATCAATGACCCTCTAGCCCTTCAAAAAGTTAGTGCCAGATACCTATTTACTCTATACAGCATGACGAAAGGCTGGAAAAAGAAATACCCCGAAAACATTGCAATCCCAACTCTTATTATCCAGGGATTGCAGGACAAAGTTCTTGACCCTCAATGCGCCAAAAAGCTTTACGATTCAATTGAGAGCGAAGACAAGGAAATTAGACTTTTTCCCGATGCTTACCATACCCTGTTTTCTGACCCCGATTCTCCCCAGGTGTTCAAAGCTGTGGTCGATTGGTTAGAACGTCATTAGCCTTCTAACTTCATCTGAGGATCAAGATGCAGTGCATAAGTTGTTTCAAGCCGCGGGAAATATTACTTTAGCCGGAACTCCCCGCCTGTGAAGGTGGGGATGAGAGCGGTTTTCTGCGAAGCAGGACAAGCTCCGCTTGAAAATTCGCTAAGTACCACGCCTGTAAAGGCGTGGGTATCTATGTCTAGCCAGCTCAAACTCATTTAATCTTTTGATTTGCTGAATCCTTATCCCACCGTATATCGCCCCCGGCGGTAATAAGTTTGTTCGCTTACCTCTATTTTCTTAGCAACTTCTTCTGCGGTGGAGCCTTAACTGAGAAGAACTTCTGCTTCCCTGAGCTTGTTGGTTATTTTCTCCGGTGTGTAAAACTTCTTCTGGGCATCTACATTCCCCCTTTTCAATCCCTAGTCTAACATAATAACTGGACCGATTCTGGGGAAGGCAGGTCAAGCTCTACCGCCAGCAAGACTACCAACAAGCTCAAGAGAAACTTGCCAGCATAATTGAAGACATAAGAAGTTACAGAAGCTGGGCAGCACTGAGAAGATGGCAGAGGAGTTTAGAAAGATGGGAAGATGAAATCTCAAAATCACTTCATCTCTCATAGTTCTAATGGTAAGGTGGAAGGCTATAATGTGGCTATTAAGCTCCTGAAAAGAGTGAGTTTTGGTATAAGAGATGCCGAGCTTTATGCAAAAAAAGATAATGCTGGGGTTGATGCCCATAAAACTTCTACCACAGTTTTTGGCATAGACCCAATTTGATTAAATTCACTTTATTTGATACTATTTTATTTGATACTATTGGATTGGATGGAATAATCTCATTTACTATAATACTACCAAGACTTTGATGCTATGACGGTGGAAAAACAATCAGCGAGAATATCAAGAAAATACGCACTCAACTTGGCTTAACCGAAGACGATTTGGCCAAGAAAGCGGATATTAAATATACAACGTTTACTAAAGTCGAAAGCTATGTAGTTAATAGGCCAAGTGTTCAGACTACGGCAAGAATTGCCAAAGCATTCAGACTGTGTCACAATTAATTTACAGAAATGCTCTTTGACATACTCAATTTACTGGTGGGATTGTACAAGTCTATGTGTAAGGATTTACATATAAAGACGGAAGATTTTACAGATGAGTTCTTTCTAAGACCGTTTACCCCAAGGCCGCCACGAAGATAGAAGTTCAATAAAAGAGGGCAAAGCCCCTCAGAGGAGGAACCCTCTCATAAATCTACCTATTTCACTCCAAAATAATTTCACCATGCCTTACCAATACAAAAGAGAACCGTTGAACGATGATGAGGTAAACAAACTAACCAATGCCTGTGACACTTTCCGGGAAAAGTTTGTTGTCTGGACTCTTTTCGATACGGGATTAACGCTCTCAGAGTTTGCCGATCTTAAAAAGGACAATATCCGGTGGCAGGAAAGAAGGTTGGTTATCTATGGCAAGGGTGGCCCTTACGGCAAGAAAACCAAGAGAAGAATCATTCCCATGACAGACTAACAACCACAGAACTTTACCTTAACTTATGTCCGGAAGATGCAATTAGAGAGTTCTTAAATAAGTGGTAGCTAACGGGACAAAAGAGAAACACCCGTTGTAATCAATTAGCGAGCTTACGCTCTTTAAGGAGGGGACCATGGTCCTGAAATTATTGTTCGGAATGATGCCCTTAGTATTCATCTTTTATGGTTATTTTCTCTTTGTAATTCTTAGAAGGGGGCGCCAAACAATGTTCAAGAGGAAATTCTTCCATGCAGTCGTTTCGGTCTTAAATAGGAACGCAGGTGATATTAAAAGGTGTATTCCACAAATAGGACTCAATTTCCGGAATCCTTCCGAAAGATACCCAACCACATCAAGGGACATAAAAAGCTCCGTCTCTCTTCTCGAGAACATCATCCACCAGTACGACGTATCGAGAGAAAAAGGGTTCAAAACTCAATTTCACCTAGAAATCACAAATGATCTTATAAAAACAGTCACAGAACTTCTAGATATGATGAAACAACAGAATCCTTTCGTTTCGTTATCTCCCCAGGACGCAAGTTTTCTTGTTGATCTAAAAAGCTCACTCGAAAGTAACAACCCTCAGTTAGGATTGACAACCCTCCGGAGTCTCTCAGACACCTTAGAAGATAAGGACACCCGTATAAAAATAAAGGCTACAAGAAGTACCACGGCTATTGCCGTCGCGGCGGTAGATGCTTTTCTAACAATCTTCTTTGGGCTACTGAGTTTCCTCCCGTTGTAAGAGCCCGATTTTATCTATACGCACCTACCATCTCACCATATTATCATCTTGACAGCAAAATGGTACAATGTTATGCTTCTAAGAACCAATGAGTAAGTTTATTACCATCACCAACAATAAAGGTGGGATAGGAAAAACCACAACTACTATCAACTTAGCAGCGGCTCTGGCGGAAAGGAAGAAAAAAGTTTTACTCATTGACTTAGATCCCCAAGGAGCCTCTAGTGGTTCTCCTGCGTTCAATCTGGAAGTCGGCGAAGGTCCGGGAACGGTTTATGTAGGATTAGACGAAAATTAGTTACTATAGATCTAAAAACCGCCATGGATTCCTGGCATAAAGAACTCAGCAACCCTCACCTTCGATGCTCACCAGTTACCATTTACTACCCACCAGTCAAATTCAGCCAATTCTTAGAAACTGAAAAGCGTAACTTATCAAAGATGAGTTCATTAGAAGGAATCATTAAGACAAGACTGCCAGCCGTCACAGGAGTAAGGGGTAAATCCGAACCGATGCACGTCACAGAGATGGAACACAAGAAATAATTTAATGGATTCTCGAAGTCTCAACCACCGTCCGAGACATCCAAGCCCAAAAACCCCACAACTAAGCGCTATCCTAACCCAAAAACGTCCAGTCCTCGGTGCATATCAATCGTTCAGTCTGCCTTTTTTGACTATCCTAGCGCTACTGCACTCAGGACAGGTGACTCTTTCCTTCTTAGCCATGGGCCCGAGTTTTATTCCCTCCATACTAGTAAATTACTGTCAAATCCTTCTCGCCAACAAGAGTTATTCACGAGAATAACTTCTGGAGAGAAGTAATCAAGATGGAAGAAAGGGAAAGCGAACGCTGAGTCTAGCAAGCAAACCTCTCAACGGTCAGAAGGGTAGGAAATATTCAACTACCTCAATAGTTACTCCGTAAGCCAGGTCTTGACCCACAGGAAAGAACACTCAATCATCAACATTGGTGTGCTGACTCCCCGGGCAGGACTCGAACCATCAATCTCATAGTTGCAAGTTAGTTAATATTTAAAGGTTAAGAAATCTTTCCGGAAGCTCCTGCTTGAATAGATTTGACCCATTATTCCAAATAATCTATACTTAGCCTAAACCGTATCCATACGCTAAATCAATGGATCGACCAGTAAATACTCAGTGAACTACGTCATTACGAACGGAGTGAAGCAATCTCAATTAGATTGCTCGGGATAAACTCCGCAATCTCCATTCTTTATCAGAAATTGCCGCGTCGTCCTGAAGGCTTTCAGGACTTCTCGCAATGACAGGAAAGAACGTACTTGACTGAATATTTACCTTAATAAAGAAGTCATCTGGAGAAGTAAATGAGTACTATTGAAGTTGACAAACTCACCCGTAAATTTAAAGATTTAGTAGCTGTGGACCATATTTCTTTTAAGATAGAAAAAGGGGAGCTTTTCGGACTGCTAGGGCCTAATGGAGCTGGAAAATCCACTACCATAAGAATGCTTTGCACTCTTCTCAGGCCCACCTCTGGTGAAGCGAAAGTGGCTGGATTTGAAATAGTGAAAGAAGCAGGAAAAGTAAGAGAACATATTGGATTGGTAGCAGAAAAAATTATCCTTTATGATAGACTAACTGCCAGAGAAAATCTTAAATTCTTTGGCCGGCTAAATCACATTCCGACAAAAACAATCTCAGAAAGAACTAGGAAACTTCTGGAATTGGTAAAAATGGAAAAATGGGCCAATACCCTGGCGGGTACATTCTCTAGCGGAATGAAGCAGAGAATAAATCTGGCCAGAGCCCTTCTTAATATGCCAGAGATACTCTTTTTGGACGAGCCAACTCTGGGATTAGACCCTCAGACTACCAGAGCCATTAGGGACTTCATCAAAGAAATAAACAAGGAGGGCATTACCATTATCCTAACTACTCACATTATGCAGGAAGCGGACATCTTATGTGATAGAATTGGAATTATTGATCAAGGCAAGATTGTTGCTCTGGATACCCCTCAAAATCTGAAGAGTGCTATCTCACAGCAAGGAAAAACTGCTTTTGACTTGAATATTTCCAATCCGTCTGCTCAAATAGTTTCCCAGATTGAGGAACTGGAAACTGTCTCTTCAGTCAGCCAAGAAAATGACTACAACCTGAAAATATACGTCAATAGTGAAGAAGCAATCTATGAAATAATGGATGTCATAAAGAAAAATAAAATTACCATAAAAAACATTACTACCCTTGCTCCCAACCTGGAAGATGCCTTTCTCCATTTCACTGGTCACCAAATGAGAGATAAGGCAGAAGAAAAAATATCTCTCCACCATCATGGCCATGGTGGATTCAGAGCCAGGTCCAGAGTAAGATAGTTTAGCCAAAGGAGTAATGACAATGATCGAGGCTTTGAAAAATATCTTGCAAATCACAGGCAAAGATCTACTGGAGTTTTTTAGAAACCGAATGGAGCTTGTTGCCTTTATTATCATGCCCGTCTTTATGATGGTGATGACTGGTTATATCTTCCCTTCCGGGACTTCTTTGAAAAACATCGCCCTGGGTGTGGTAGAAAATGATAAGGGAGAGATAAGTGAGAATATCGTTACCGTGTTGGAAAATATCAAGCTAGGTGACAAAAATGACAATATCTTCCTGCTTGAGAGACAACCTGGCAATCTGGAAGAAGCCAAAGAAGAATTAAAGAAGGGCAATTTGAACGCTATTTTAATCATACCGGAAGGTTTCTCTTCGGATATCGAAGAGAGCCGTCAAGGTATCCTTACTCTGATTATTGACCAATCGAATCCTCAAATATCCTCCATCCTTACAGCAATGATGGAAAAAATTGTTGACGGACTGGCAAGCAAAGTAGCCATAGAAAAGTTGGTGGGAATGATGGCGACTGAACTTAGCACCGATAAACCGGCACCTTCTGGCTCCATAATTGCGCCATCCCTTCAATCCTCACCAAATCCTCAAGCGCTAATAAAGCCATTTATCATCAAAACAGAAGGATTAGTACCGGGTGAGCAAAATTACTTCCAGTTTATGGCTCCTGGTATCATTGCCATGGTGGTAGTAATGGCAGTGATGGTTGGGCTAGCTACCTCCGTCAGCCGAGAGAAAGAGCTAGGCACTCTGGATGGAATCCTGGTTGCGCCCATCTCCAGGCTGTGTATCATACTGGGAAAAGCTCTCTCTCAGACGACCAGGGGTCTATTGCAGGGGTCAATAGTCTTGCTTCTTTCTATCTTTCTTTTTGGAGTAAAGATATACGGAAGTATACCTTTGGTAGCGCTTCTATTATTCCTGGGAGTCTTTTCTTTTATTGGATTGGGCATTCTCATCTCCGCTATAGCCGCAGAACAGGAGACAGCCATGATGATAATGATGACTTTAACCTTTCCTATGATTTTTCTTTCCGGGGTGTTCTTTCCTATTGAGCAGATGCCTGGCTTTATGCAAATCATCTCCAGGATTCTTCCTTTGACCTACGCCATAGAAGCTTTGAGGAAGGTGATTATTTTGGGAGCAGGAATTTCTTCTTTGGGAAAAGAATTAACTATTCTGATAACTTTTGGCACAATTACCTTAGCTATAGCTGTTCCAGTCTTTAAACGGATAATCACCCGCTAGATACTCTCGTATTGCGTATTGCGTATTGCGTCGGTTAATTGGTTCATTGTCTATTGTTCGGAAGTATTAGTCAATCAACTATTTGCGTTTCGATTCACCATTCACGATTCACGAAATACTATCTACAATTCTTGCTCAAAGTCATTTTTGAAAGCCTCTTCAAGGACTTCCAGATACCTTTCATATCCTTCTTCATATAGTTTAATATTTTCATCTCGAGGAGCTATGAGGGTGGGCTTTTGCGGGCTAACTTGAATACCTCTTTCAAATAATCTGGCCGACACCTTCTCCACTGGCTCATCAAGCAATCCTGCTGCAGCAATGTAGGCCGCACCCACCGCCGCACCCTCAGTATGAGGATTGATAAGTTCTTTACCATAGACATCTGACCTTATCTGACTGGCTTCCTCTCCCTTGGCTCCCCCGCCAGTAATGGTAATTCTTTCCGCCTCAACTATTTCCTGTTTTCGCATGCCTTCTCTTAAGAGTTCAAAACCATATTTCATAGCATAAGCTACCCCTTCCATTGCTGCTCGAATCAAATCTTCTTTTTCATCTTTACTGGGAGCATATCCTTTGATGTAGAGCCTGCCCTGGGGTGCATAGGGAACTCTTTGCCCATGAATAAAGGGAATGATTACCTTGCCACGAGAGCCTGCTGGTGTCCTCCGGGCAACTCTATTAAGCATCTCATAAGTAAATCTACCCTTTCCATAAACCCTCTCGGCCATATAATCTATAGCACTGGCAGCATCAATTATGCAGTGTAGAGGCTGCCTGGGTCCCTGGGGATGACTGAATCTATCATCAGGTAAAAGGAAAGGATGCAGTGTTCCATCGACAATAGGCTGCCTGGCCCTGACGGAGAAAGTGCCTGAAGTACCCACACTCTCCAGAAGATAGGCATTATTACCAAGCATACTACAGGGATTGTCTCCTCCTCCGCCAAAGATTTTAGTATCCATACTCAAACCGGTTTCTTTAGCTACCTCCTCTGAGATAGCTCCCACATAAGAAGTGGAAGGAAGAACTTCGGGTATCCAGTGGTGACTCAATTTCATAACTCTCATCACCAACTCTGACACTGTTCCGTCCAATTTTAGATAACCTGAGCCTGAGAGGTCAGAAAGCTCTGTTGTCCACCGTTTTTCTCGGCTTATTTCTGTCTTCAGCCAATCTTTAGGAAATAAAAGCTGCTCTATTTTCTTGTAGATTCGAGGTAGATGATTATGGAGCCAGAGCACTTTTGGCCCTTGAAAACCGGCCATAGCATGCATACCAATCTCCCTGACATAAGCATCTTTCTCAGCAGTCTCTCTGGCTACAGCTTCTTCTATATCTGTGCACTCCTTGGCACTCCTCTGGCAGCACCATAGAATGGCTTCATGTAAAGGCTGATTCTCCTTATCTACTACTACTGCTCCATGCTGTTGACCAGAAAAAGCAATCCCTTCAACTTCTCTATCCCTAATTCCTGAATCTTTAATTAATCTTTTAGTTGCTTTTACAAATGCTTCTTTCCACAGAAAAGGATCCTGTTGGGCCCAGTTTGGTCTGACCCAGTCAACTTCATAAGTAACATTAGCAGTAGCCTTAATTTCACCACTTTCAATATCCAAAAGAACTGTTTTATATCCAGATGAACCTAGATCACCACCAATGACATATTTAGCCATTTCATCACCCTTTCTAAGCTTTTTATGATGTTCCTGTTTTCTTCCTTGCTATCTCCACTTCTAATCCTTGCATCTAAATTTTATCATAACTTACACTTTTTATCAAATCAAGATCTCAAGTAAACATTGTCCTGAGGCCCTCTTCAGTTACACGTTTGCCGAAGGACATCTTCTGAAGGAGCCTTATAGGAGCAAAATAGTGAATAGTGAACGGTGAATCGTAAACAAGGAAATAAATGATTGTAGGGTTTGGTTGTTTGCGATTCACGAAATACGATTCACCAGATACAGTGACGGAAGAAATTGTCCTGAGGCTTCCCTTGACCATTGCTCAAACTTATATACAATAGAACAAACTGGACAGCTAGTACATGCCAGTAAAAAAGAAGGAACTAACTTTACAAAAGGAGGGTAAATTGGCCAAGAGACTTTATCGTTCGAAAAAAGACTGCGTGATAGCAGGTGTATGTGGAGGTATTGCAGAACATTTTGATATTGACCCCACTCTTGTCCGCATAGTTGCTGTGATTAGTATTTTTATTAACGGCATTGGGCTCATTGCTTACATCATTGGCTGGATTTTCATTCCTCAAAATCCGGAGTCTCTAACAGAAGAAGAGACAGGCAAACAAAAAGGAAAGGCGGGAACAATCAAGGAAAAAGCTGAGAATGTTGCTAGTGAAATAGGTAAGGGAATCAGAGGAGAATCGGGTAAGGCTGGATACGGGAAAAACTCAAGACTGGTGGGTGGAGTAATCTTAATCTGCCTGGGGCTCTTATTCCTGGGTAGTAGCTTTTTCCCCTGGTTTGGCTTCGCTAGACTCTGGCCTCTTATACTAGTTGTCCTTGGTGTGGTGATACTAGCAGGTGGCTTCCAGAAAAGGAAATAGAAATGAGGATAAGAACCTACTTAAGAGGAGTAATTTTCATTCTGCTTGGCGTTATCCTTTTAGCCAACAACTTTCAAATTCTGTCCTGGGGCGTATGGTATGAACTTCTCAAATTCTGGCCAGTTATATTGATCGCTATTGGTGCTGACCTCATTTTCAGAAAGAGCTCCCTTTCTTTTTTGCAGATTCTCTCTCCTTTGATTATCATCGCTGCTATTGGAGGTGCTATATATCTCTCCCAGGCAGATAGAGCTTATGAAATTACAGGTCAGGCTCTTCGATTCGAACAGCCTCTTTCACCCGAGCTTAAGCAGGCTGATATTGAAATCAGTTTTGGGGCAGGGATACTGAGACTGGAGGGAAGTTCGACTTATCTATTTGAGGGTGACTTTACCACTCCCTCCTGGCTAAGGCCAAAAATGAGATACAGAGTTGTAGATGAGAAGGGATTCTTGGAACTGACCGAAGAAGGTGAAAGAGGTAGGTTTCAGTTTAGCCAATTGGGAAAAGAGCATTCCTGGAATTTGAAATTGAATAATAGAATCCCTGTGACTTTGAAAATCAAGACAGGAGCAAGTAGTAATTATCTGGATATCTCTTCTTTAAAAGTGACCTACCTGGAACTAGAGGCAGGCGCAAGCAAAAATGAAATAAAGTTCGGTTCTCTTAGCTCTATCCAGGCTAAAATTAAGGCAGGGGTCTCCCGGATAAAACTCTTTATCCCTCGCTCAATAGGAATAAGAATCGAAGCTAACACAGCATTGACCAGTAATAACCTCAATAAGTTGGGATTAGTAAAGCAGGGAGACGTATATACCAGTAGAGATTACTCAATTGCGGAGACTCACCTGGACCTTGAACTAGATGTAGGCATTTCCAGTGTAACAGTAGAGCTCTACTAGAAATAATTCCTGTTTCTTCTGGTGCAAAATCACTCAACTAAGAGGTCATAGCAATTTTTGACCAGGGAGATTCTTTCTCGAAAATACTGACCAGGTTTATGTTCCCTGGCAAAGAAGACTTTACCGTCGATTTCCGGGGTTTGAAACTGAGTATGCCCTTCATTTTTTTTGTCCACCAGGATGGAACAAATACTACCTACTTTCTTCTCATTAAACTTATGGGTTATAGGCTGCTGAAGCTGCATAAGCTCCTGGTATCTTTTTTCTTTAATGTTAGCGGGGACCTCCGGGGCAAGGCCATAAGCAGGAGTATCCTTTTGAGGAGAATAGGTGAATACCCCCAGCCATTCAAATCTTAGCCTTTCCACATCTTTGAGGAGTTTATTAAAGTGCTCTTTCCCCTCGCCAGGGAATCCTACCATAAGAGTAGTACGTAAAGTAAGACCTGGAATATTATTTCTTAATTTATCAATCAATTTCTCTGCTACTTGAAATTCAGGACGTTTCATTTTAGCAAGAATCTTATTATGTGTATGCTGGAGAGGAAGGTCAATATAAGGGCATATTTTCTCTGAATTGGCCATTACCCTGGTAAGCGAAGAGGTAAAGTGGGAAGGATGAGTATAGAGAAGACGAATCCACTCCAATTTATCTATTTTCTCCAATTGTTCCAATAGATATATAAGAGATGACTTTTTATCTAAATCCCAGCCATAAAAGGTGGTATCCTGAGCTATAAGAATCAGCTCTTTTACTCCCCAATCAACTAAAATCCTCGCCTCTTTAA
>NJBQ01000046.1 GCA_005223095.1 Candidatus Aerophobetes bacterium Ae_b3a | reverse complement strand
TTGCTACTCATAATATATTATTTAGAAAGTACTATGTCCGCAAGCTCGCTGAGGGCAAAGCTAAACAGCTTGTCCTTAATAATATATCAAACAAACTTATTAAAATAGCCTGTGCATTGATAAAGAACAATTCACAATATACAGAAGGCTATTATTCTGTAAATCCATTATGTCTTAATTTAACTTGACAAAGTCATAGTGTTCGCAATGAGGTAGTCCCTAGAATATTTACACCTCTTCGCTTCACGTTTTACGTTTTCTTAAACGCTATATGCTCCCCCTGTTTAATCCAAAATAATCATTGAAACCCTATACCTGAACATTAGAGTATCACCGAAGAAATTCATTCTATATCAAAGAAATACCGCTGTCAACTTGAGTTTTCTGAATAATCTTGATATAATAAAAACATCTTAGGACAATCTCGTATATCGTATTGCGTATATCGTATTGCGCAATACGCATCACTCACGACAGATCTGGTGAATCGTGAATTGTCAACCAAACCCTACAATCATTTATTTCTCCGTTTGCGATTCACTATTCACCATTCACTATTCACGATTTTGCTCTTCTAAGGCTTCTTCAGAAAATATGTTACTTTGAGTACCTTCAGTTCGATGAGTATATAATTGGACCCCAAGAAATGTATCAAATCAAAGCTAAGATTTTATTCAATGAGAAAATCATCTCCGGGCACTATAAGATGTGCTTGTATGCCCCAGGAATTGCCCGAGAAGCAAAACCAGGACAGTTTGTGCATATAAGAATAAAGGACGGATATGACCCCTTGCTAAGACGCCCTTTTAGCATCCATAGATGCGAAGGTGAAAAAATCGAGATACTCTATAAGGTAGTAGGCAGAGGGACAGAGTTTTTATCCAGGAAGAAAACAGGAAATGAGATAGATACCCTGGGCCCTCTGGGGCAAGGATTCAAAATAAGCCCTGATTTAAAGAAAATTGTTTTAGTAGCTGGAGGGATGGGAATAGCTCCTCTTTATTTTTTAGCAGAGAAATTAAACAGAGAAAATATTCTCATACTTCTAGGAGCTGAGAGTAAAGGAAAGATTTTATACCTGGAAAACCTTAAGAATTTGAATGTTAAAGTACAAATCGCTACCGAGGACGGAAGTCAGGGCTACAAGGGTCTGCTTAGCGAATTCTTCTTTCATCTTCTCAAAGAAAACTCTCAAATAGACTTAGTTTGCGCCTGCGGCCCTATCCCTATGCTCAAAAAGATAGCTCAATTAAGCCTGAAGTACAAAATCCCCTGTCAAGTATCATTGGAACAAAGAATGGGCTGTGGGATAGGAGTTTGTTTGGGATGCACCATAAAGGGAAAGAGTAGCTATCTCCGTGTCTGTAGTGATGGCCCAGTTTTCCAGGCTAATCAAATCCGCTGGAAAGAAGAAAGGTAAGTAGTTGAACATAAATCTGAAGAGCAAGTTGGGTCGGATTAGTCTAAATAACCCGGTTCTGGTTGCAGCGGGGACATTTGGATTCGGAGAAGAATACACCGCCCTCATCAATCTTAACAAACTGGGAGGAATAATAACCAAGACAGTAACGCTGGAACCCAGGAAGGGAAATCCCCCCCCTCGTTTGACAGAAACACCTGCTGGACTTCTCAATGCTATCGGACTAGAAAATCCGGGGATAGATGTTTTTCTCAAGGAAAAATTGCCTTTTTTGAGTCAATTCGAGGCTGCGCTCATTGTCAACATTGCCGGAGAAAAAGAAGAAGATTATCTCACTCTTGCTGAAAGACTGAATGAGAAAGAAAGAATAGATGCTCTAGAAATAAATATCTCCTGTCCCAATGTGAAAGAAAAAGGCCTTATTTTTGGCACCGACCCAGGACGAACTTTTTTACTAGTAAAGAAATTGAGAGAAGTTACCAATATCCCTCTTATAATCAAACTAACGCCCAATGTAACTGATATCAGTGAAATCGCCCAGGCTGCTCAGGAGGCAGGAGCGGAAGCCTTATCATTGATAAATACCGTACTGGGTATGTCCATTGATGTAGAGACAAGAAGACCTAAGTTAGGTAACATCACGGGGGGTCTTTCTGGGCCAGCAATAAGACCTATCGCCGTAAGAATGGTACGAGACACTTTTCAAAAGGTTAGCCTGCCTATAATAGGAATGGGGGGAATAACCTGCAGCGAGGATGCCTTGGAATTCATTCTGACAGGGGCCAGTGCAGTAGCTGTAGGAACGGCAAATTTCATCGATCCTAGCACAGCCCTCAGGATAGTTGAGGGGATTAAAGAATACATGCAAAGAAAAGGTATTGAAAACTTTGAGGATTTGATAGGGTGGCTTGAAAATAGCGTTTAGCGTATAGCGGATAGTATATTTAGACGAGTCACGACTTAGGACACTGGACTTAGAACTTCGGACATACGATTCACGAAATACGATATAGGAGATATATTTCCATGTTCGTCTGGTTGAAATTTCTTATCTGTGGTGCATCTATCCTTTATGTAGGCTACAGGCTATCCTACTATGGGGATGTCATTTCTGAAAAAACAAATCTCAGTCGAGGCCTGATGGGATTTGTCTTTCTTTCCCTGGCTACAACCCTTCCCGAAATGGTTACCAGCGTCAGCGCCATAACCATCGTTCAATCACCTGACCTGGCCGCAGGCAATATCTTTGGCTCTATCGTGATGAACATAATGTTTATTGCCTTACTAGATTTAATCCAGGGAAGAGGCTCTCTCCTTCGTACAATAAAAACAAGTCATATCCTCTATGGAGGTTTAGGCATTATAGCTATGGCTATTGCTACTTTATCTATCATGCTGCGACACGAGTTCACGGGCAATCTGGGCCTATTTAATTTTGGATTGGACAGCCTTATCCTCATTATTATATATGCTATTGGGTTGAAACTCATCTTTGGCCAGGACAAAAAAATCAAGTCAGAGGAAAAAAACTCGCTAAAGTCATCTTCAATATACTCAGGAATTCGCCTCAGTTCAGCCATAACGCTGTTTTCCCTTTGTTTTATTATCATAGTCTTCCTGGGAGTATGGTTAGCTAGTATTGGAGACGAAATAGTAATATCTATGAATTGGAACGAGGCCCTGGTAGGCACCGTTTTTCTTGCTCTGGCTACCTCGCTACCTGAACTGGTAGTCTCTATAAGCAGTCTTAAGTTTGGCGCTGATATGGCTGTCGGTAATATCCTGGGAGCTAACTTCCTGGACATAATGATCATCCCTGTCTGTGATATTTTCTTTCGCCAGGGAGAGTTTCTCTCTTATGTAACTCCCAAACATACCATAACTCTCATCTTAGGTATAATCCTTACCGGAATTGTAGTTATAGGATTGATCTATAGATCCCGCAGATCTTTCTTAAAGTTGGGTTGGGATGTCATAGCTATGCTGGCTACCTTTGTAGTAGGTGGATATTTCCTGATTTTAATAATGAAGGGTTAAACAAGAGATATGGATTGAGAAAATGGGGAAGGTGAAAGAGCCCTTACCGGTGAAGCTGGTAGTAGGTATGATTTCGGGGGAAGAAAGTCTATTTGAGCAAGCAGAGAAAAAACTTACTCAAAAATTTGGATTGGTTGACTTCACAAGCTCGCTTTTGCCTTTTAATTGTACCGATTATTATAAAAAGAAGATGCAAGTAAATCTAAAAAGGAAATTCATTAGCTTCACTAACTTGATCGATCCAGCAAGAATAGTAGAGATAAAACTGTTTACTAACCGGCTTGAGGAAAATTTCTTCTGTCCTCACTCCAAGCAACGGCGTCTCAATCTCGACCCCGGATATATCACCCTGGCCAAACTGGTTTTAGCTACCAGTAAGAACTTTCAACACCGAATTTACCTTGGGAAAGGAATCTATGCTGAAATTACTCTTAGATATAAGAGAGGGAAAGGATTTACTTGTTGGGAGTGGACCTATCCTGATTATAGAAGCAAAGAATACATTGAAATATTCAACCATTTGCGAAAAATTTACTGCCATCAAGTCTTACAGAATCATCCTTCCTTGACATAGTCAATTCTAAGAAGCGTCTCCGCATAAACTATTTCTGGCACCATTCTCGTATTGCGTCGTGCCTGATGCGTATTGCGCAATACGACATACGATATGCGCAATACGAGATTGTCTTTCAGTAGGCCATGTATCATCAAGGTTATTATTTTGAAGATTGACAGAACAGAGAAAAAATGTTATCAATATACCCTCTATTGATAGCTTGTAGCATTGGAATTTCAATGATTTTTTGGTTTAACAGGGGGAGCAGGCCGAAGGCCGTTGAGGGGAAATGTTTTCCCCCTCAAATATCTTGAAGGGGAAGGAGAAAGTGAGTGAAAGTTTTTATTGATACAGCAAAATTAGATGAAATTAGGGAAGCCTGTTCCTGGGGGATAGTGGATGGGGTAACCACAAATCCGTCTCTCATTAAAAAAGCAGTGGATGCGCTAAAAGCAAAGAGCGAAAATATTGAAATGGAAGCCCATATCAAACAGATATGCGAGACAGTAGGCGAAGGTAAACCGGTTAGCCTGGAAGTGATTAGTCTAACTAGAGGTAAGATGATAGAAGAGGCAGAAATCCTTTATCATAAATTCAATAAAATAGCTGATAATATAGTTATAAAAATTCCCATCAATACCTGTAACGGAGAGGACACCACCTCTGACTATGACGGCCTCAAAGTCATAAGTGAATTAGGCAGGAAAGATATTCCGGTAAATGTAACCCTGATTATGAGCTCTGAGCAAGCACTTCTAGCAGCCAAGGCTGGCGCTAAATATGCCAGTCCCTTTGCCGGAAGAATAGATGATTATATCAGAAAAAATCTAGATATAAAGTTTGAGAAACAAGACTATTTTGACTTTTGCTTGATGGAAGCCATAGGAGAACAGAGATTCTATGAAAGAATAGAGGACACCTCCCACAAGCCACCTCAATCAGTCTACCTTGACCAGGAAACAAAAAAATGTATTGACTTCGCTAAAGACAAAGGAATTGGCAGTGGAGTAGGTCTGGTTAAAAGTATTATAAAAATCTATAGAAACTTCAATATAAAGACAGAGGTAATTGCTGCCAGCATTAGGAATGCAAGGCAGGTAAAAGAAATGGCTGAGGCGGGAGCTGATATCGCCACCATACCATTTAATGTAATCAGAGAAATGATTGGGCATCCCAAAACTGCAGAGGGAATTAAGAGTTTTGTGGCTGATGTGGTACCGGAATACAGTGCTTTATTTAGATAAGGAGCTATCTGTCTGAAGAGATACCATGAAAGGATATAGAGCAGGACTTGTTCTAGAAATAGTAGGTATTTCCTACGCTCAGCTCGATTACTGGGCAAAAGTAGGTTTTATCAAGCCTAGCATAAAGAGCAGCGGTAAGGAGAGCAGACGCCTTTATTCCTTCGCCGATTTGGTGCGGCTGAATGCCGCCAAAAGTCTCCTGGACAGCGGTGTTTCCCTGCAAAAAATAAGAAAAAGCCTGAATTATCTTAAACGGCACGAACCAGAGATAAAGGAACCCCTATCAGAACTCAAGCTTCTTACCAACGGCAAAAGTATCTTTGCCCTAACCAATGATCCCAAAAAAGTGATGGATGTTTTAAATAAAAGACAACTGGTCTGGAGTATAGCTATTGACAAGATCTCTCAAAAAACAAAGAGTGAAATTAAGAAAATAGGAAAAAAACAAGCTTCAGATAAAGTCAGCTAGCTCTCCCTCAAGCTATTATTTCCATAAATATACCAAGAATATAGGTAAGGAGAAGAAGTTATAGAATCGATACGCTATACACTCCAAAATGGGATGCCAGGCGGTGGTTATATTTTCTCTACCAGTAATTATATCTATGCAGGCATGAGACTTTCTCGCTACAATTTAATGCTTAATATCTGGTGAAAAGATGGAAATTATGACTAAGCGAGAGGTAAATTTAAAGATATTTGAGAAAAAAACAGAGAATCAAGTTCTGTTTCAACCAAGAATTGAATGGTGGTATCAATATAATAAAATTCGAGGAACCCTTCCAGCAAGATATCAAAAGATGGATTTATTGGAACTTTTCGATGATTTAAATGTATCTATCAGATATTTTAGCTATGCTACGGGATTGCCAGATGCCATCAGAGTAAGACATTCAAAAAAGGTAAAGGAAAAGATTGAAGGGGAGAAAAAATTTTTAATTTATGACACTCCCAAAGGTGAACTAGTTGAGGAGTTGAGGCAATCCTCTGATGGAGCATGGCGGATTCATAAGTTTTCCGTAGAGACAACTGAAGATATAGAAAAGGCAATATGGCTCTTTGAGAATACCTCTTGTATACTTATAAGAGAGAACTTCGAGAAAGGAAGTAAGTTTGTGGGAGAAAGAGGTGAACCTCAGTTTTTCGTTCCCCGAAGCGGCTATCAACGTCTTGCTATAGAGCTTATGGGCATAGAAAACTTGATATATCTCTTGCTTGATTTCCCAAAAAAGGTTGAAAGATTAATGCAAGCGATTAATAATTCCTATGATTCTCTTTATGAAGATATAATTTCCTACGGAAAGGTAAAAATAATAAATTTTGGGGAAAATATAGATGTCAACATAGTCTCTCCTCCCTATTTTGAAAAATATTGTCTTCCTTTTTATGACAAAAGATCAAAGCAACTTCAAAAAGCTGGCATATATACCCACATTCATATTGATGGAAGTTTTAAGCCTTTATCTAAATACCTCAAAGATTTACCTTTTGATGGACTGGAGGCATTAACTCCTCTTCCTCAGGGAGATGTAAGCCTGGAGGAAATGAAAGATGCTGTAGGGGAAAAGATATTACTTGACGGGATTCCCGCTATTATGTTTCTTCCTGATTACCCGCTGGAAAAATTCAAGAATTTTATAAGAAAAATAATAGAACTTTTTTGGCCCAGGCTTATTCTGGGGGCATCCGATGAAGTGCCTCCGCCTGCTGACATAGAAAGGGTAAAAATTGTCTCTGAGATTGTAAATAATTTTAACCATGAAAAGCTATAACCCCGCTAAAGAAAGAGGATATTACGGAAAAATGAATAAATGGAGGCTATATCATCTGTGAATAAAAGATTAGAAAAGTGGTTAAAGCAGGCAGAAGAAATTTTGGGTGGCTTAGAAAAAGCGCAACAATTAAGTGAATGGAAATTCATTCAGGCAGAATTAAAGGGAGCAGAAGAAATAGGGTTTGATGATAGCTCCTGGGAAGAAACTAAGGGAAATGCTGGCTGGTCCCCGGCAGCCGGAACTTTTTGGCAACGCAGAGAACTTGTTTTTCCTCCCTATATAGAAGGAATTTCCTTAAAAGGAAGTAAAGTGGATTCAATTATTATGGCTCCCTCAGGAATAGAGATATTCCTTGATGGCAAAAGCCTGACCAAATATGATTATTGGGCTGATATGCGCTCTCATAATTTAACCATTATTGAAAGAATAGAGCCCTCTCGAAAATATCTTTTAGCCTTGAGGTTCCCTAAGGGAGATGGCCTTGGCGGGTGTGAAAAAAAGCTCCGCATCCAAGCTCTGGACGAGATGGCCTTTGAACTTTCTACAGTGATGCAAGAGATTAACTTTGTCCAGAAAGTTCTTCTTGAAAAAGAAGAGAATTTAGAAGAGGATTTTTTAAGAGTAGTAGAAGCATTAAATGTGGAAGCTCTAGAAAAAAGAGACTGGCCAAAGATTCTCTCTTCTTTAAAAAAGGCAGAAAAAGCTCTAACCTTATTTCAATCCCGAGCTAAGGAATATGAAGTTTACTTGGTTGGACACTCCCATATTGATATGAACTGGCTCTGGCCAATGGGAGACACTATTGATATATGTTTACGTGATTTTGATACAGTAAATAAGCTTATGAAAGAATATCCATCTCTTCATTTCTCCCAAAGCCAGGCAGCAGTATATGAAATCGTAAGAAAAAAGGACCCTTCTTTATTTAATGAGGTCAAGGAGAGGATAAAAGAGAAAAGATGGGAGCCCACCTCTTCTACCTGGGTAGAAGGAGACTTAAATATGGCTGCTGGTGAAGCTCTGGTGCGCCAACTTCTCTATGGCAAAGCTTATACAAGGAAGATATTAGGAGCTAACCCCAGAGTGTGCTGGGAACCAGATACTTTTGGTCATCCAGTAAGCTATCCTCAGGTCCTGGCTAAAGCCGGAATCAAATATTACTACTTTATGCGCTGCGGCAAAAAGCTGCCCATTTTCTGGTGGGAGGCCCCTGATGGCTCAAGAGTTCTTGCATTTAACAGTATTTACAATGGAGAAATCACTGCCAAAAATGTTGTCTCAATCGCTACAGAAATCGCCAGAGACTATGCAATTAAATCGAGTATGTATCTTTTTGGTGTGGGAGACCATGGAGGAGGCCCTACCCGAAGAGATATTCTTACTAAAATGGAGCTTGATAAAAGACCGGCCCTGCCAAATCTAATATTTAGTTCTTCTGAGGACTTTTACGATGAGGCTTTAAAAGAAAAGATAGATTACCCCGTAGTTAAAGAGGAACTCAATCCTATTTTTGAGGGCTGCTATACCACTCACTCTGATATCAAAAAGGCAAATAGAGAAGGAGAGAATCTTCTCCTGACTGCAGAAGCTCTAGCTACCTTAGCCAGTCTTTATGGTTATTCCTATCCACACAGCTCTTTAAAAGAAGCCTGGGAAAAGGTTTGCTTCAATCAATTTCATGATATTTTTGATGGCTCGGCTATTCACTCCTCCTATGAATATTCAGGAAAACTGGCACAAGAGGTAAAGGAAAGTACCGAAAGGATAATCGAGAATTCACTCAATTTTCTTTCTTCCCATATTAAAACAGAGGGGAAAAACAAAAAGGCTCTTCCTCTCATTGTCTTTAATCAATTAGGCTGGCTAAGAGATGACCTGGTAGCTATAGAGATGCCCCAGAAAGCTTTTTCATCTTTTCACTTAATTGACCAAAAAGATAATTTGGTTTCTTTTCAAATAGAGCAAAAAAAGCTAGTCTTTATGGCCGACAAAGTGCCTGCTTTTGGCTACAAAATTTACTGGATGGTTGAAGGAAAAAAAACCCCTTTTTCTGAAGCAAAGCTCTCAATTAACAAAGCAGGGAAAATGGAGAGTACAGATTATCTCCTCCAGGTAGAGCCTTCTACTGGAGTGATAACAAGACTCTATGATAAAAAAGCTCAAAAAGAGATATTTCGTCCTTCTTCTCTAATGGAAGGAAATCCTGATACCTATGTCATTGATAAGGCAAGTAATCTTTTGCGTCTCTTCAAAGAAACTCCTCATTCTATGTCTAGCTGGGTCATTGGAAATATAGAGAAAGTAGTAAATTTATCGAATGGATGCCAGATAAAGATAGAAGAGAAAGGTCCGGTAAGAGTGATATTAGGCATTAACCGTTCTTTCAACGAATCTCGTATCGAACAAAAAATTATTCTCTATCGGGATCTAGAGCGTATAGACTTTGCCACCAAAATAGACTGGCAGGAAAAAGGCTCCCAGAAAGAAGGAATTCCTATGCTCAGAGTCTTTTTTCATCTTAATTTTTCCTCGCCGGAAGCTACCTTTGAAATTCCTTTTGGTCACATTAAACGGCCCGCTCTAGGGGAAGAGATGCCAGCTTTAAGATGGATAGATGTATCTCAAGCTGACTATGGAGTAAGTCTTATTAATGACTCTAAATATGGCCATCAAGTCCAGGGAAACAGTATGTCCCTTACTCTTCTTCGTAGCCCCTATGAGCCAGATGCTTTGCCTGATGTGGGGATTCATCGTATAGGCTATGCCATTTATCCACATAGAGGCAGATGGAAAAAAGACAAGACAATAAGAAAATCGGCTGAATTCAATCAACCTCTTCTTGCTCAATGGCAAAAAGTACAGGGAGGAAATCTTCCTTCCTCTTTTGGACTTTTAAATCTGGAGCAAAGTAATTTAGTCGTTTCAGGGCTAAAGAAAACTGAGAATGACAAAGGAATAATCCTTCGCTTCTATGAGGTGGAAGGCAAAAAAACCACCGCCACCCTTGTAAGCAGCTTACCTCTTACCTCTTGCATAGAAACTAATCTTCTAGAAGAAAAGGAAAGGAATAATCTGAGCCTAATCGGGGAGAAGGTTGAAATAGAGATTTTACCGTTTGAGATTAAAACCCTTCTTCTGCTCCGTTAGACTCTAACGGAATTTGCTTGCCAAACCCCTTCTTTTTGCTAAGCTAGAAGTAAATACTCAATGAATATTTGCTTGCAGTCTAGAATAGGTGAACCTAAATGAAAGTATCTGTCATTGGAGCAACCGGTTATACAGGAGCAGAGTTGGTTAAGATTCTTTTGAAACATCCTCAAGTAGAAATAGAAACCATAACCTCTCAGAGTTTTGCCAACAAAAAAATCTCTGAAATTTATCCGTCGCTTATCACGGATCTGGTATGTCAGGAGCTTAATATAAATAAAATTGCCTTATCTTCTTCTTTTATCTTTACTGCCCTTCCTCACCGGATCTCTATGGAAATAGTGGGAAAGCTTCATTCAAGGGGGAAAAAAATAATAGACCTCTCAGCAGACTTTCGCTTCATTGACCCTTTAATCTATGAAGAATGGTATGGGACACCTCACCAGAAGAAAGAACTACTCAAGAAAGCTATTTATGGACTTCCAGAATTATACCGTGAAAAAATAAGCAGAGCTCGTCTAGTGGCTAACCCCGGCTGCTATCCTACATCGAGTATATTAGCTCTCGCTCCCTTAGTTAATAACGATCTAATAAAGGGAAACAGTATTATCATAGATGCTAAATCTGGGGTAACTGGAGCAGGGAGAGCACTTAGCCTAGCTACTCACTTTCCCGAAGTTAATGAAAACGTCCGTGCTTATCAGGTGAAAGGTCATCGACACACCCCTGAGATAGAAGAACAATTAGGCAAATTAACCACCAGGGAAATCATTATCACCTTTGTCCCTCATCTTGTGCCTATAAATCGGGGAATACTCTGTACCTGTTATGCTGCTTTAAAGCAAAAGACAGACACAAAGGATTTGCTAAAGTTGTACCAAGATTTCTATAAAGAAGAGCCATTTGTGGAAATTTTGCCCCAGGGAAGATTCCCCCAGACAAAAGAGGTGCTTGATTCGAATCGGTGTCGAATAGGAATCACAGTTAATGAAAGAAGTGGGAGAGCAATAATTATCTCTGCCATTGATAACCTGGCCAAAGGTGCTGCTACTCAAGCTGTGCAGAATATGAACATTATGTGTGGATTTGAAGAAACAATGGGATTAATTCAGTGAATGGTCGTTAGTGAATAGTGAATCGCAAACAAGGAAGTAAATGGTTATAGAATTTGCTTAACAATTCACGATTCACGAAATACGATTCACCAGATGCGTGATACGTATTGCGCAATACGATATACAAACAACGAAAGGTAAAAAAACAACAACGTTTGTCTAATTCTTCAACATAAACAAAGGATAGAATATGAAAGAAATACCAGGAGGAATCACTGCCTCTAAAGGCTTCAAAGCAGCGGGAATGCATTGTGGAATAAAGAAGAATAAACCCGATTTAGCTATGATTCACTCAGATGTTCCTGCTGTTGCTTGGGCTATGTTTACCAGTAACAAAGTAAAGGCAGCCCCGGTTCAGGTTTCTATGAAAAAAATTCGTAACCACTGTGCCCAAGCAATTATAGCTAACAGCGGCAATGCTAATACCTGTAATGGAGAAAGAGGTGTCAAGGATGCTCAAGAAATGGCTCAATTGGCTGCCCAAGAACTGGGAATAAAACAAGATGACATTCTCGTTGCCTCCACCGGTCATATAGCTGAAGTCCTCCCTATGCTCAAGATTAAGGAAGGAATAAAACAGGCAAGACTTCTTCTCTCTTCTAAGGGAGGACGACAAGCAGCTGAAGCTATCTTAACTACCGATACTTTCGCCAAAGAGATATCAGTGGAGACTGACATCCCGGGAAGGGGAAAGAATAGAGTGAAAATAGGTGGCATAGCCAAAGGAGTAGGAATGATTTCACCTAACCTTGCCACCATGCTCTGTTTTATTACCACTGATGCTTGTATCACGGAAGACGCTCTAGGGGAAGCAACAAAATCTGCAGTTAATAAATCCTTTAATCAAATCAGTGTAGATGGCGACATGAGTACTAACGATACTGTATTCATCATGGCCAATGGGCAAGCAGGAAACAGAAAAATAAAGACCTGGCACAAGAAAAAGAAGCTAAGAGTTAAGGATGAGAATTTTGACTATTTTTCTCAGGCGCTTGACTTTATCTGTATATCCCTGGCCAAAATGCTGGTGCGAGATGGCGAGGGAGCCACTAAACTCATAGAAGTAAAAGTAGAAGGAGCATCTTTTCCCAAAGACGCTCGCCGAATAGCCAGGGCAGTAGCTAGCTCCTCTTTAGTAAAAACAGCTGTAGCCGGTGCCTCCCCTAATCCAGGAAGAGTAATGGCAGCTCTAGGAGCAGCTCATACAAGGATAGAGCCTGACAAAGTAGATGTTTATTTCAATGACCTCTTAACAGTAAAAAATGGTGTGGGAATACAATCAATAAGGCAAAAACTGAGAGAAGTCTTAAAACAGAATGAGATAAAGATAATCATTCACTTAAATCAGGGAAATTATCGAACTACCTTCTGGGGATGCGATTTGACTGAGAAGTATGTGAAGATTAACAAGCGGTATGTATGACATAGCTCAGGAAAAACTGAAGCCCTGAGGGGATATATCAACTATCGTAAGATTCTACCAGTTCCTTAGCCATCCTTAAGGGCTTACTGATGACTCTGAAAGGAAGACCAATGATAAAATGGGAGGGGTCTTTCCTAATCTCTCTGGCTAGCCTTACCGGTTTAGTAAAACCTCTTTTTTCCCAGTCAGAAATTAGATAGGAATGGAGCACTGTCCGAGAAACTTCAAATACATGGTTGCAGTTCTCACACTCCATTTTAGCAATGGAATCCCCAACATAGGTAACGATAGTCGAAGCCTCACTGAAGCACCAACTACACACCAGACTAGTTTTTATTTGCTTAACCATTTCTGGCTCCTGTCTCTATTTATATTATACAACATTTTTACAACTTGCCAAGTGCGACTCCTTCCTTTTCATGCTTTTTCTGTACTTCGCTCTTCCTCAATGCTTAAGATTATCTCCCTACCATCCTCATTTCATTAAGAGGGATAATGCTTTCAGCCCATTATTTTCGCAACTTCTTTAATTAGATCCTCTTCATCTGGCACATAGTATTTCTCCATTACCGGGGCAAAAGGAACTGGCGTAGCAGGAGGGCCTATTCTTTTGGGAGGTGCATCGAGATAATCAAAAATTTTCTCTGTAACCAGAGAGATTACTTCTGCACCCCAGCCGGAAAAGAGATTATCCTCCTGAATGATAATGATTCTACCTGTTTTTTTCACCGATTTGAGGATAGTCTCTTCATCAAGGGGAACAAGAGTGCGTGGATCTATAACCTCAAGCTCTATTCCTTCTTTTTTGAGTCTTTTGGCTGCAGTGAGTGCAGTATGAACTGTTTTTAAAAGGCCCACTATTGTTATATCTTTCCCCTCTCTTTTTACGTCTGCTCTTCCTATGGGAATAAGGTATTCTTCTTTCGGAACATCCATGCTCACATCAAGTGCTTCTTTTCTTCCTGTAGCTCCATAAAGGAGTTTGTGCTCAAAAACCATTACTGGATTATCATCTCTAATGGCCGACTTTAAGAGTCCTTTAGCATCATAGGGAGTAGAGGGGCAGACTATCTTCAGGCCAGGGATATGAGAAAGAAGAGACTCAAGCGATTGGGCATGTTGCGTTCCTCTACCTGATACTCCTACTGGAATACGCATAACTAAGGGAACTTTTATCTTACCTTTGGAAAGATATCTCAATTTAGCGGCATTATTAATGAGTTGGTCCATAGCAACGAAGATAAAGTCCCCGTATTGAACATCTGCTATGGGACGCATCCCCATAATGGCAGCTCCTATGGCTACTCCGGCTATCCCAGCTTCCGCTATAGGAGTATCCAGGATTCTTTGATGGCCAAATTCTTCCGAGAGACCCTGAGTGACTCCAAAGGCTCCTCCAAACCCTCCCTCTATTCCTATATCCTCCCCTATACAGAAAACTTTTTCATTCTGTCTCATCTCCTCGGCTATTGCTTCTCTTACGGCTTCAGCTACGCTTAGTCTTCTCAATTTTCACCTCCAACAAATACATTAACTAGAGTATCCTCTGGTTCAGGAGAAGGACTTCTTCTGGCATACTCAATAGCATCCTTAATCTCTTTTTTTACCTTCTCTTCTATTTCCTTGGCCTTTTTTTCAGTTAAAACTCCCAATTGGACTAGTTTTTTTCTGGCCTGAGGAATGGGATCTTTTGCCAGCCACACTTTTTCTTCTTCCTTGCCTCTATACCTACAGGCATCAGAGCGGGAGTGTCCTCCCCGCCGGTAAGTTTTACACTCAAGGAGAGTGGGGCCTTTTCCCTTTCTTGCCCGTGAAATAGCCTCCTTTGCTACCTCATATACTGAGAACACATCATTACCATCAACTACTTTGCCGGGAATTCCATAAGAGGATGCTCTTTCTGCCACATTCTTTATCTTCATCACTTTGCTTTGATGAGTGGAGGCCCCGTAAAGGTTATTCTCACATACATAAACTACAGGAAGGTTCCAGATAGCTCCCATGTTAACTGCCTCATGGAAAGCACCTTCACTAGTGGCTCCATCGCCAAAAAAAGAGACAGCCACTTTGCCAGAGTGCATCATTTTTGAAGCAAGAGCAAGCCCGGTAGCAACGGGGATGCCTCCTCCTACAATTGCTATTGCCGGAAGCATACCTACATCCATATCTCCCATATGCATAGAGCCACCTTTTGCCTCACAACAGCCGGTCTTTTTGGCAAAAAGCTCGGCCATTAAAGACCTAAGAGAGACTCCTTTAGCTATAGCATGACCATGCGGACGATGAGTGCTAGTAATTAGATCCTCTCTTCTTAGGTTAGCACAAACAGCTGCTGCTACTGCCTCCTGTCCCTGGTAGAGGTGAATAGTGCCCGGCATCTCTCCTTCCAGGAAAAGAAGATATACCCTGTCTTCAAACTGCCTTATTCTTACCATGGTGGTATACGTCTCGATAAATTTATTTGGTGATATTTTTGTCTTGTCTATCATAAAAAGTCTTCCTTCCTTCTCTTTTAAGCTCCATAAAGAAGTTCCACCTATCTTTTACCTTCTCATCGTCATATCATAGGAGAAGAGTAGAGCTTCAGTTTCTCCTTGACTACTTCCTTGACAGCAAAATAACCTTTTCTAAAGACATCCGCCTGGTTATTTGAACCTAATAACTCCTGGAAGTCGGCTTTACTTAAATCTATTTTTTCCAGGGTCTTTTTTACTTCTCTCAAGAAGACTTCTTTTAAAATAGTACCCACATTAAACTTACATACTCCCCTATTGATTACCTCCTTAACTAGAGTATCCGGGAATCCAGTTCCACCATGCATGACCAGGGGTACGCTTGTCAGTCTGTTAATTTCCTCCAGAAGGCCAAGATCTATAGAAGATTCTTCATCCGTTGCCATATGGATATTACCAACGGAAATAGCCAGAGCACTTACTCCTGTTTTCTCTACAAAATAAGCCGCTTCCTCAGGAGAAGTCAAAAAATTCTTCTCTATTCTTTCTCCTGTAGAAGGAATTCTTCCCACCTGTCCTTCCACATCGATTCCTATCTTGGCTGCCTCCTTCACCACCTTTCTGGTTAGTTTAATATTTTCCTCCAGCGACAAGGAGCTGCCATCAAACATAACTGAGTTAAAACCAAGCTTTATTCCCTTCTTGATTATTCCTAAGTCCTCTACTTCATTTAAGATAAAGGCAGTGGGAACAGAGGAATTTTGAGCCATTATCTTACCCACGCTAGCAAAAGAGGCTAGTTTTACCTCATCCCAACCAACAGGGGTTTCAAACGATCTACCGCCAAATCCAATAATTATGGCTGACTTCATTTCTTCAGCAGCCCTGACAGTCGCATTTAATGAGCCATAATCCCAGGCTTCAAAATAACCCACAATATATTTTCTATCTTGAGCATCCTTCAATATCTCTCTTATGGAAATCAAAGACATTTTCTCCTTCCCAAAACTGTGTTCAGTAATATCAAAAAGTTTTTGATAGTTTTGTTCTAAACCCTTTATTATCAACTATTTTAGTGAAGGTGACCTGCCTCCCCCTACTTCTTACAGTAGGATTTGGAGATTCAGCAAGATTAGCTTTTTTTGTAAAGGAC
>NJBQ01000045.1 GCA_005223095.1 Candidatus Aerophobetes bacterium Ae_b3a | reverse complement strand
TCCTGTTCTCTGGTGATGTGGGACGCTGGAATAAACCAATAATCCGTGACCCCAGTCTGATTGAAGAGGCAGATTATATCCTGGGGGAATCAACTTATGGAGATAGACTTCATGAGGGTCCTTCTGACGTTAAGGGTAAACTTTGTCAGATTATTAACTGCACGGTTGAAAAAGGGGGCAATGTGATTATCCCCAGTTTTGCTATAGAAAGAACTCAGGAACTTATGTATTACTTGAGTGAACTTTTGTATGAGGACTCTATCCCCCATCTGCTAACATTCGTAGATAGTCCTATGGCAATTAGTGTCACCGAGGTATTCAAGCATCACCGGGAATATTTTGATCAGGAGATGCTTAAACTCATAGATGACAATGAGTCTCCTCTACATTTTCCATCACTTGTTCCAACGCGAAGAGTTTCCGAGTCCAAAGCCATAAACCGCATCAAGGGTTCCTGCATTATTATTGCTGGCTCGGGGATGTGTACCGGAGGAAGAATAAAGTACCATCTTGCCAGTAACATTTCTCGTCCGGAAAGCACTATTCTTTTTATAGGCTATCAGGCACGAGGAACACTGGGACGTGAGATAGTCGAGGGTGCAGAAGAGGTGAGGATCCTCGGCCGGATGCGTCCGGTCAAAGCTAGTATTAGGCGGCTCGATGGTTTCTCAGCTCATGCTGACCAGAGTGAATTACTGAGGTGGCTTTCCGGTTTTCGAGTTCAACCAAAACGTCTGTTCGTTGTCCATGGTGAGCAAAAGGCAAGCGAATTATTTGCCGGAGTAGTTCAAAAGAACCATCATTGGAATGTCTCGATTCCCCAATACCTGGATAAGGTTACCCTGAACTAATACACAAATAACCTTGCGATTTCTTTTAGAAGTTGCTCTGAGTTGGCAGAGATAATTCCCGTCTCCCTGGCGAGGTTAGATAAAGATATCTGTGGAGACTCGCCTTCTTCTCTCTTGTAGAATTGTTCATTCCTTACTCTAAACTACCGGTCGTCCTCAGCAAAATACACAAAACGCCAATTCTGATTCGAGGCTTTCAGAATAATAAAGCTCTTGCGGAAGCAGATTCAGATTAAAGAAGTGATAAGAATCCCTGGGAGGTTTTTGATGAAATGGAGAATAAGAATTAATCTTTTGCTCCTTTTTGTATGTATGTTCACCTCTGTTTTTTCCTGGATGTCGGTGATAAAAACTTCGGCCAATGAAGTCAAAGAACTTCAGCCAGTAGAAATTAGAGAGTATGAAGGCGAAAAACTCTCTTCCTCAAAAACAGGTTTCCGAGAGAATTCCATAAGGGGGCCTCAATATGTGAAGAAAGAGGACTATCGACTTGAGATCATTGGTCTTGTGAAAAGCCCTCTCACCTATACTTATGATGAGGTACTAACATATGACCAATACAAGAAGGTTGTCACCCTTAATTGCGTAGAAGGATGGAGTGCAGCGGTATTATGGGAAGGTGTGCTGGTAAGAGATGTTATCGCAAATGCTGGTGTTCTTCCCCAGGCGAGAGTGGTCATTTTTTATGCCTACGATGGGTATTCCACCTCTTTCCCGTTAGAGTATATTTTAGATAATGATATCATAATGGCCCACAAGATGAACGAGATAGCCCTTCCACCAGAAAGGGGCTTTCCTTTTGCGCTTGTTGCCGAGGAAAAGTGGGGTTACAAGTGGATAAAGTGGATAAGCAAGATTGAACTATCCGATGATGTCAACTACCGAGGTTATTGGGAGAGTAGAGGATATGCTAATACTGGCGACCTGGATAAGAGTTTTCTTAATTAGTCTGGTAGATAGATGATAAGAAAGATTAACTTCCAGTTTATAAGAAAGGTAATAGGGTGGTCCTTATTTGTCTTGATGGTTCTTTCTATTATCAGCGGATTCGGTATTACACAATTCCGAACTGTGGAAAGAATAACCTCAGGTCTTTTGGGCAAAGCCCTATCATTCAAGGTTCATCTCAAATTATGGATACCCCTGATAATCCTATTATCCCTGCACATCATATTTAGATGTATCTGGGATTCACTGAGAAAAAGAAGAGACAGGCGGTGACGCTATCTCTCCTTCTGTATACCAGAGTCTTCGGTGGATAGTGAAGTAGCAAAAGAGATAGAGAGTCTAATCCTGGTGAAAGAGAATCTGGAGTTAGAGAATAGAGATGTTTCCAAGTAGAGAATTAATACAGATAGGTTTCTTAGCCAGTCTGGCAGCCGGTCTTGCTACCGGGGCCGGAGCTTTACCTGTTTTGTTTACCAGGCAGGTTTCAGAGAGAGTTTTCGACGTTATGCTGGGATTTGCTGCTGGCGTAATGCTGGCAGCTACCGCCTTTGGTCTCCTGATTCCGGCAATTGAGCTGGGCGGCATATGGATAGTTGTTCTAGGCACAATTATGGGGGGATTATTTCTCCATTTGGCTGATCGCTTTGTCCCTCATTTTCATTTCATATCTGGTCCGGAAGGTCCTTCCTCAAAATTGAGCCATACCTGGCTGCTAATTTTAGCCATAACTATTCACAATTTCCCCGAGGGTCTGGCAGTAGGAGTAAGTTTTGCTGGAGGAGATATGGGGGCTGGAGCGGCTCTTGCTATCGGCATCGGACTTCAGAATATTCCGGAAGGCTTGGCCGTTGCCCTGCCATTGATAAGGGAAAAGTATAGTCGACGAAAGGCTCTCTGGTATGCTACCCTTACCGGTCTGGTAGAGCCTATTGGTGGTCTTTTGGGAGTATCTCTTTTTTCTCTGGCACGGCCTCTTCTTCCTCTGGGTCTTTCCTTTGCCGGTGGGGCAATGCTATTTGTAGTTTGTGATGAGCTAATTCCTGAGAGCCATCGAAAAGGTCACGAACGCGCTGCCACCTTTGGCCTCATAGCCGGCTTCGTTGTTATGATGGTGCTGGATACGGTATTGGCGTAGGGGCGGTCACAGGGGACAGAGCCGTCAATATTGATAAAAGGTCCGTTTTAACTATTATTTTATATCAAATCCCCAAAGGAGATGAGAAAATTAAGATACTGGCTGTTTCTGACAAAATCGAACCCACCCTTTACGAGTATTTCGACAAAAAAAGATACTCTGATATTGATTTGATTCTTTCAGCCGGGGACTTAAGACCGGAGTATCTCTCATTTTTAGTGGATATGCTGAATAAACGCTGTTATTATGTGAGAGGTAACCATGACATAGTCTATGATGTGGAGCCACCTTTGGGCTGTGTGGATATAGACGGGAAAGTGGTCAATCATAAGGGTATTAGAATTCTTGGACTGGGAGGTTCTATGTGGTACGGGGGAAGAGGAGTAGAACATACTGAGTGGCAAATGCGCTGGAAGGTATGGAAGGTAAGGTTCCAGATTTGGAGAAAAAGGGGAGTGGATATTGTTCTCACGCACGCTCCTCCCAAGGGGATTCATGATGGAAAAGACCTCTGCCACACAGGATTTCGCTCTTTTCTCAAACTGATTGAAAAATATAAACCGCGCTACCTGATTCATGGCCATGTTCACAAGAGTTATGGCTACAGCGAAGAAAAGATAACTCAGGTTCGAGAGACCAAAGTGGTGAATGTTCAGGGAAAACATATTCTGGAGATACGGCCCAGGGTGAGAAAGAAAATCACTAAAAAAGAAGGATGGTGGAATATTGTCTTTAAGTTAAGGCAGGATTCACTTAAATCTTTTTATGCAGAATCACGAGGCCGAAAGTACCTTGATTCAATTGATAGAGGCATGCAGACTGTTGAGGTGGATAATATTGTGGGGAGCGTGGGTAGACCTTTAGATTTCAGCAGGAATTTCTCCCTCAAGGGTGTATATAAAAAGCCTCACATTCGATCAAGAGTGAAAAGTATAGAAGAAGCCATGCAAGAAGGTAGGTCTCTTCCTGCAGTGGAGCTTTATAAGATGGATGATGAATACTATGTGTTAGACGGTCATCACCGTGTAATTGCTGCAAAAGGGCAGGGGCAAAAGTTCATTGATGCTCATATTGTCGAATATCTTCCTCTGGGTGATGACTCAAGAAGGCTTACTATCCAAAAAAGAATCGAATTCGAGGATGAGACAGGACTGGGAGGGATTAATCTCCTGCGTCAAGGGGATTATGATAAGTTACTGTTTCAAATAAGAAACCATAAGAACCGAATTGAGGCGAGAACTAAGGAGAAGATATCTATTAAACAAGCAGCCCGAGATTGGTTTAGCTCATTCTACCGCCCTGTAACGGATAAAATAAAGAAACTCAAGCTCAGACAGTATTTTCCCAAAGCTACCATAGGGGACATGTATGTTTATTTGTGCTACCAAGCAAGGCTGCGCAGCCAAAGGAGGCTGGAACATACTTGCAGTTTGCCGGAAGCTCTTGAGGAGATTGGCATACTGGCAAAGGCTACCCAGATTATTTTGTCGGGTGAGGGACTTAAAGAAAGAATTATGAAGATTTTTCGTCCTTGATTTCTGTTTCCGCTTCCTTTTTTAGTTTTGCCTGTTCCTTCATCAAATAGACAAGTTTGTTTTGAACTTTGCCATTGACCGTATTTTCAGCAAAAGAGCCATCCTTATCTCTCTTTCCTGCTTCAACCCCGGTCAGTATTTCCATTCCCTCGTCTATGGTTGATATGGGGTAAATATGGAACTTGCCCTTTTTTACTGCATCAATTACCCTATTCTTCAGGGTGAGGTTTTTGATGTTGCTTTTGGGAATGATTACTGCTTGCTTTCCGGTGATTCCCTTAGCCTGACAGACATCAAAAAAGCCTTCTATCTTCTGGTTTACTCCTCCAATTGGCTGTATTTCACCGTGTTGATTTACCGAGCCGGTAACGGCTATGCTCTGCTTAATGGGTAACTCGGATAAGCTGGAAAGTAGAGCAAAGAGCTCGGTTGAGGAGGCACTGTCTCCCTCCACGAAGGAATAGCTCTGTTCAAAAGTCAGAGTTGCCGACAAAGAAAGGGGAATCCTGCCACCGTATTTTCCTCCCAGATAGCCTGAAAGAATGAGGACCCCTTTATCATGGGTTTTCCCACTCAGCTTAGCTTCCCGCTCAATATTGATGATTCCCTTATTCCCCATGAAAGTCTGAGCAGTTATTCTAGAGGGTTTGCCGAAGGAGAACTCCCCATAAGTATAGACGGAAAGAGCATTTATCTGGCCCACCTTTTCTCCTTCAGTATCAATATAGATAGTACCTCGCTCAATCATCTCCTGGATCTTATTCTCCAAAAGGCTAGAGCGATATTCTTTTTCTTCCAGGGCCTTTTCCACGTGCTTTCTGCTGACATGGGTACTTTTATCAGCTTTGACCCAGAAATTTGCCTCTCTCAAGAGATTGGCTATTTTTCCGAACTGAAGAGAAAGTTTATCCTGATCTGCGGCCAACCTGCTGCCATATTCCATAATAGCTGCTATTGCAGTTCTGTCGCAATGCTTTAGTTTTTCATCATTACAGATTTTGCAAATAAAGCGAGCACACTGAATCACTGCATTGTCATCCATTCCTGTTTCGTAGTCAAAGTCCGCTCTTATTTTGAATATCTTTTTGAAATTGTCATCATAAGCGTGCAGAAGGTCAAATATCTCCCCCCTTCCTATCATTACCACCTTAATATCTAGTGGTATGGGCATTGGTCTGAGGGCGCTAGAGGAGAGAAAAGCGTACTGTTCAGCTACCTCTTCAATCTTGGTTTCCTTATTCCTGAGATTTCTCTTCAGGGTATCCCATACAAAAGGATTTCTCAATATTCCTTCAGCATCGACCACCAGATATCCGCCATTAGCCTTGAGGACAGAGCCAGCTTTGATTTTGGTAAAATCAGTGATCAGAGCTCCTAGCTGAGCTTTCTTTTCCACTCTTCCAAACATATTGCTGTAGGTGGGATTTGTCTCCATTATTACCGGGGCTCCCTTAGTGTTGGAGTTATCTACTACTACATTGATCTCGTATCTGATGAAAGAATCTTGCACCGGAATTTTGATACCCAGGAAGGAAGGTTCCTCTTTGGTTCTCAAAAAATCACCGACATTATCTACCAGGTCAGCCTTGACCTCATCGAGATAATGCAACACATCCGGGTAATCCTTATAATTCGCCTTCAGTATATCGATGCGATAGCCAACTAGTGATAAAGCCATATCTTTATTGAATTTAGTGAGTTCCTCTTTTGATTTTCTGTCTAAAAGATTGAATTGCTCAAAGGTCTCTTTCATGTTTTTTTGAACAGTTTTCATATTTTCTTCAATTCGCTTGCGTTCTTTAAGGCCGAGCTTGTGAAATTCTTCCTCGCTCAAAGGTTCGCCATTGTTCTTCAAGGGAATAGGAGCAAATCCTACCGGTATCCTTTTGATTTGAAAACCTTTTTTTTGAGCTTTTTTCTCTATGTCGGAAAAGAGTCGTTGTTTTTGATTCTCATAACGTTCCGAGATCTTGGAGCTTCTTTCCTTGTAGTCTTCGGTTTCAAAAGTTTTGGGTATTTCTGTCTTAAGGCTGATGAGCAAATCTTTCATCTCTTTCTGCCACATTTTTCCTTTACCAGATGGAAGGGCTATAGACCTGGGTTGGTCAGGATCCTGGAAGTTATTCACATAACACCAGTCGCCAGGGGCCTCTTTTTTGGCGGCAAGTTCTTTGAGGATTCTCTCTACAGTACTCGTCCTTCCAGTATCGCTCACGCCAGCTACATAGACGTTATAGCCAGGACTATCGATATTGAGGCCAAATTCGATGGCTCTAATAGCTCGATCCTGTCCAAACATACCCCTTATTTCTGGTACCGCTTCAGTGCTCTCGCAGGTAAAATCTTTTAGATCGAAGTTCCTCTTTAGCTGATCATATGAAAGAGCCTGGTATTTCGGCTTCACTTTAACCTCCTTTGTTGCAAGAAAATTCTTTTCAGGGTTTATATTTTAATATTACCCTTGGTGCCGTCACTCACTTAGAAGCTTTCATAATCTCATCTAGGAAGGCAGACTCGGGAAGAGCCCCTTCAAAGCCAAATTTTTCGTTTATAACTATTTTAGGAACTCCCATTACCTGATATTTATTAGTGAGATGAGGGAATTCAGCTGACTCTATCATATCTGATGTAATGTATTCGCTCTCCAGGGCAAGTTTGTGAGCCATTTGCACCGCTGCCGGGCAGTAGGGACAGGTAAGAGTGACGAAGACCTGGATGTGCAGCGGCTTAGTGATTTTACTTATCTTATCCTTTGACTCTGGGGATAGATCAGCAGCTCCTCGAGAGACATCTATAATACTGGAAATAAGGGAGTTGAATTCATATCCTCCCGGGATACCGAAAAATCTGATTCCGTAATCTTTCTCTGCTTCTACAACAATAGCCGGGATTTTATCGATTTTATACTGTTGGGCTTTTTCCTTATCGATTGCGAAATTATATACTTTGGCGCTAATTTTTGGGGAAAGAGAGGCTATTTCTTCAGTAAGCCGACGGGTGTCCTCGCAATGGTGGCATTCCAGCTTCTGGGTAAAATTTACCAATCTAAGGGAGCCGCTTAATTTCTTGAATCTCTCTTTTACCTCATTTTGCACTTCATCCTTGAGTAGAGCCATATTTACCTCCCTTCATGCTTTATTTTAACCTCATTAAATATTGATGGGCAATGAGAGTTGCTTTGGCTCCTTCACCGGCAGCGATGATAATCTGTTTTTCAGGCACGCTGCTTACATCTCCGGCAGCAAATAATCCGGGAATGCTGGTGTGGTTACTACAATCTACTACAATCTCCCCTATTTGATTAAGTTTGACCAGGGACCTGGCAAATTCTGAATTGGGAACAAGCCCAATCTCAATAAAAACTCCCTGTACAGACAGGTGCTTAGTCTCTTTCCTATTTGAGCTCTCTATAGTCATTCCTTGTAACTTGTCCTTACCTTCAATCTCCTTTATCCTATGTGCGGGGAAAAAAGTCACTTTCTTTTTTTCCTTTTCTATTTGCTCCACCAAGATAGAATCTGCTCTCCAGCTAGAGGCGATATCTATCAGGTAAATTCTGGAAGCGATTTTGACCAAATCTAAAGCTGCTTCGAAAGCAGAATTTCCTCCTCCAATTACCGCCACTTCTTTTCCTTCAAAAAAGGGGGCATCACAAATACTGCAGTAACTTACTCCCCGTCCTATCAGTCTCTTTTCTCCTGGGACATTAAGGGGGCGAGACCTTTTGCCAGAGGCGATGATTACTGCTTTGGCTCTAAATTTCTTTCCGGTTCGGGTGAGGATAGCAAAAAATTTTTCATCCTTACTTAATTTCTGGACTTCTTCTCCAATTTCTTGGTCTATGGGGAATTGTCTTACCTGTTCTTTGAATTTATCCATTAACTGCCTGCCTTGGATATACTGATAACCCATATAGTTTTCTACCTCCGTAGTCCAGAGAACCTGACCTCCCAGATCTTTGCTGATAAGCAGAGTCTTGAGTTTTTTGCGGGCAGCATAAACAGCGGCAGTCATCCCTGCTGGCCCGCCACCGATTATGGCTAAGTCATAAATCAATTCAGTCTTCCCGGCTGGACCTTTCTCTTCTTTAGAAAGGACAAAGTCTAACTCCATACGTCTTACCTCCTCCTTTCATTCGACCACGTTGGTGGCTAAGTTATTTTATAGCAAGAAACATAAGAATGTCAATAAAATAGCTTATATGTACCCTGAGAGGTCTGGGTCTTTTTTTAAAAGAAAATCGCCCTAAAATGTCATTGCCAAGGACGAAGTTCTGAAGCAATCTCAAGATAAGTTTAAGACAAGCTTTGCAGTTTCAAGAGGAGATTGCGGAGTTTATCCCGAGCGATCTAAGTGAGGGACCTTACTCGCAATTACGAAATTGTAGTTTTTCAGAGTCTCTACCCTGATTAATTGACATCAAGCAGGTACGCTATTATAGTTATGATTAGAAGAAGATATTTTTGAAGTATCGGAATTTCAACAATTTCCCTGAATCGTTATCAATCAAACCTCTGTAGCTAATAGATCAGACAAACGGGGGGAGCAGGCCGAAGGCCGTTGAGGGGGGATGTTTCCCCCCTTAATATCTTGTCATTGAATTGACTATATTTCAGCTTAGGAATTTAAATAATTTGTGAGTGGTAAAGTAGAAGGAGAAAATCCTTTATTTTAGGAAGGTAAGTTAAAGATGAAATATAGAGAGTTCATAGTAGAGCTTGAACGAGGGAATGTTGCTCTAGCTTATCTTTTTGAGGGAGAAGAAGATTATCTAAAAAAAGAAGCTCTAAAAAGGCTCAAGAAAAAGATTATCTCACCTGACTATGAAGATTTTAACTATGAAAGATTTTCTGCGGAGAGCAGTTCGGTAGGTCAGATTGTAGAATCATTGAGTACGCTTCCTCTTAAAGGAAAATGGCGAATGGTAGTAGTGGAAGAAGTGGATAAATTATCAGAAAAAAATCAAAAGATTGTCGCTGAATATTTAGATAATCCAGTGAAGGCTACCTGTCTTGTCTGTATAGGAGGAAAAATAGACAAACGGAAAAAGCTTTACAAAGACTTTTTGAAAAAGGGAAAAATTGTTTCCTTTTACTCCTTGTATGATGGCGAGATTATTGATTGGGTTAAGAAAAAAGTAGAAGGAGAGAACAAGAGAATCAGCCCCCCGGCTCTATTTTATATTAAAGAAAGAGTGGGGAGTAACAGGCGAGACTTGGATAATACCATGGAAAAACTCCTTCTCTATATACACCCCGGGAAATTAATAGAAAAGGAGGACGTAGAAGAGGTATTAGGAGAAGGCGCAGGGGGAGGAGTATTTGATCTAACTAAATCCATAAGGGAAAGGAATCTTGCTGCAGCCTTGTCTATTTTGGCAAAGCTTTTGGAAAGAGGAGAAATACCTTTAAAAATACACTCTCTCATAACACGGGAGATGCGGATATTACTAAGAATCAAAGAAAAAGGGGAAAGAATCTCTTCTCAGGAGGCATGTACTATTATTTTCGGTCCAAGGAGCTATTATCCGCCCTTTTATACAAAAATAGCTGGCGACTACATTGGAGCGGTGAAGAAATTCGATTTTTCTGATTTAATCACCAGCTATCAATATCTGGTAGAAACAGAAGCTTCCATTAAAACGGGAAGAGAAGAGCCAGATTTAGCCATTGAAAGAATGATTTTACATATCTTACAGTCAGGGGTCAAGACCTGACCCCTTTTTGTGCCTCAATTCATTTTTGCGCCTTTTTGCTTTTTCTTTGCAACCCACCAACTAATAATTTGACAAAATATCCCATTTCTATATACTAATTATGTAAAATACTAAAATTGAAATATGTGAGAAGGAAACTCAAAGGAGGAAAAGCAATGCCCGTAATCAAAATACTACGTAACGGTCAATTAACTTTGCCAGCAAAATTTAGAGAGACTCTAGAACTCAAACAAGGAGACCTTTTAAATGCTGGACTCGAGGAAGATAAAATTATTTTAAAGCCGGTGACTACTATTGAGCGAAAAAGAGTAAAAGACAAGACGAGAGAGAGATTCTTTAAGTTAATAGACAAGACCTGGGATAAAAATAAAGACGCCGATCCTAAAGAAGTGGAAAGGATAGTCAACGAGGCAATAGAAGAAGTAAGGAGAGAGGAAACCGCAGCAGAAACTAAAGAATAAGCTTATGCTTAAGATAGTCATTGATACCAATGTATTTGTTAGTGCTACTATTACAGAAAAAGGTAAACCAGCTCAAATCCTTAAAGCCTGGCGAGAGAAGAAATTAGAAGTGATTATCTCGCCTGAAATTCTTAAGGAAATCGGGCAAGTTGTTTTTAGGCATAAAATTAAGAAAATCAGCTTCTGGACAGAGAAAGAGAGATATCAATTTATAGAAGATCTAGCTAGAATTTGTATTCTTACTTCTGGCTCCCTCCAACTCAAGCAGGCAGTCAAACATACTCAGGATCATAAATTTCTTATTGCAGCTATAGAAGGAAAAGCAGATTATGTTGTAACTGGAGATCGTCATCTTAGAGACTTAGGAGCCTACAAGGGTATAAAAATTGTTTCCGCAAACGAGTTTCTTCAAATTCTGGAAACCAAAAGAAGGACCAGATAATAGATGGGGGAAAAAATGAAGAAGACTATTTTGTCGATAGGCGTTTTCCTATTTATCTTTTTTTCAGTTATTCGAGTAGGATATACGACAATAGATAAAAAGGAAGTGTTTTCTCTGGAAGGATTGGGAAATATTTACCTCTCCCAGGAGGCAAAAGAGCTTCTAAAGCAAAACGGTTTTGTGGTTACGCCCGGGGACAAGGATGAAATATATGATGTCTATGCAGAATGCAAAGAGTATAATCAGCCGATATTCGTTACTACGGACGCTGTTCTTCACACTTCCCATATATTCTTTGATTATATATTGCGAATTCTTGAGATAGAGAAGCTCTACGATATTGCAGTTAAACTCACCGACAGAATGCTTGACTTATCTATCAAGCAGCACAATGAAGCCAAGGATGTTGAAGTCAAAGAAGCAGCTAGATTAAATATTGGCTTCTTTGCCGTAGCCAGGAAAGAGTTCAACCCTGAGTATGAAGTTGGTTTTGGTTTGGCGAATACAGTAGAAAAGGAAATTAGTAGTATAGAAAGTCACGCAGGGCTAGAATTTAGGGAACTCCTGACCTATGTAGAGAACCCAAATCTTGTGATGACTCCTTATGCATATGAAGACTATAGCCAATACGTTCCCAGGGGTCACTATACTAGAAATGAGAAATTCAAGAGATATTTTAAGGCCTTGATGTGGTATGGGCGCATTGACTTCAAGCTAAAACCAGGGAAAGGAGAGCCTGCCCTAACGCATGGAAGGAAAATGACCCTTCAGGCCCTTCTCATGGCTGATGCGCTTTTGAAAAATAAGGAGACTCACCGGTTGTGGAAAAAGATTTATGAACCTACAACCTACTTCGTGGGTAAGACCGACGATTTATGTGTTGATGATTATATTAGACTTATCAAGGAAGTTTTTCCGGCTGAGGGGACTGTTGACCAATATAATGATAAAGTCAGATTAATAGATTTTATTCAAAAAGCCATGGAGCTGCGGCCATCAAAGATTCTCTCTGGCGCAGCGTTTGTCGAGGATGGAGAGTTTGCTGTTTCAAGCAAAGCCTTTAGATTCATGGGTCAGAGGTTTATTCCTGACTCCTATATGTTCCAGGAACTTGTCTATGGAATAAGAGACCGAAAAGAGATTCTAAAATATAAAGGGAAAGAAAAGCCTTTTACCATGGAGTTTATCCCCAATGTAGGGCCAGCCAGAGCCTTTCCCCGTGCCTTAGACATAATGGCTGTTTTGGGGTCAAAAAGAGCTCTTGATATTCTTGAGAAAGAAGGAGATACAGAGTATGAATATTACTATGAACAATTAAGCAAATTAAGGAAAGAATTTACATCAAAGACTGAGGAAGAATGGAAACAGAATCTTTACTGGCGCTGGCTCTATGCCTTACTTCCACTTCTTGAAGAAAACAAAAGCGAAAATCCGCCGGAATTTATGCAGAATGTCGCCTGGATAGATAAGGAGCTCCAGACTACTCTTGGCTCCTGGACCGAATTAAGGCACGATACCATACTATATGCAAAACAGAGTCAAACTATGCTGGCAACAGCAATGCCTCAGAAACCAGAATTCACCTATGGTTATGTTGAACCATATCCTGAAGTTTATCAAAGAATAGAAGAGATGATGAAAGACCTCAGGAGTAATCTTGAGGTACTTGGTATTACTCCTGAAGGAGTACCAGAAAAGATAAGGTCCTTTGAGAATCTCTTAGCTAAACTCAAGACAATATCAGAAAAAGAGCTCATTCAGCAACTATTAACAGAGGAAGAATATAGACTTATCTGGAATATGGGAGCTAATCTTGCTTCAATGAAGAACTTTCCATCCGAAATTATGAAAAAGATAACCTCCGCTACCGATGAAAAGATAGACCTGATAGCCGATGTCCATACTGACCCTAACACTAAACAGGTTCTTGAGGAAGGTGTTGGTTCGCCCTTTGATATTTGGGTAATAGTTGAGGATAGTAAGGGTAAAAGATTATGCCGTGGTGCTGTTTTTTCCTACTATGAGTTTAAATATCCCATGAAAGATCGCCTGACAGATGAAAAGTGGCAAGAAATGCAAGAGAAAAAGGAACGTCCTCTTCAACCTGACTGGCTCACAAGTTTCATAGTGAACTAAAGCGAAGAGATTTAAACTCAATAAAACTATACCCCGAAATTCCAATTTCTCCTATGGAGTGGGGATGGGGCAAGGGGACTATGAAACCTAGGAGAGAAGCATGACTATCATCGATCATCCAAAAGAAGAAACACGACTAAGAATGGTATTCCTTGGGTCAAGCGGTGCGATCCAGGTACCATCCTTCCACTGCGTCTGTTCAGTATGTCAAGCAGCGCGAGCAAATCCTCAGCATCGCCGCACACGCGCATCCCTGGCTTTAATAGGTCACGAGACGAGCGTCATAGATGCAAGCCCTGACATTGAGTTTCAGTTAGAACGGGAAGCTATACGCCAGGTTGACCGCGTCTTCATCACACACTGGCATTTCGATCATGTGTGGGGACTGGGCTTATTGGGAGACGCGGCCTCTCATGTATCGTGGCCTCCTATTGAGCTTTATTTGCCTCATGAGGTAATCTATCACTTCGACCAAGAGCTGGCTTATATGAAATCGCGAGTGAATCTACATCCGATCGGGCCCGGCGACCGGTTTGAGCTTCCGGATGCCACGTGGGAAGTTGTAAAGACCACCCATAATGAGCACAGTGTTGGATTTGTTGTTGAGGCATCCCAACGCTTTGCCTATCTTGTGGATGGTGTGACTCCCCCGGTTCAAACGCTGGAGCGTCTCAAGAAGACGAACTTGGATTTCGTAATCCTTGAGGCTACAATGGACGAACTGGACGAGCAGTGGTGGAACTTCACAGTGGAACAGGCTGTTGCCTGCTGGCAACAGATTGGACCGGAGAGGTGCATTTTGACTCATCTCACGTGTCATGGCTGGAAGAACCATCGGTTGATCGCAGGTCTCTCTTACGAGGAACGACTTGCGTATGAAGCGAAGACACCAGGACTCAAGTTTGCCTATGACGGGATGACGGTGATCCTGTAAATCCAGGCGGCCCAGCAAGCAGTTGCAGCCGACTTGGCTAATCGCCCCCGAAAACGGCGGCTTCGTGGTTCCGTGCAATGCCTTCCAGTGGAAGCCGTGATGTAAACCCGCCCGGCGGCTGAACCGCGAGGCGTTAGAAGGATAGATGGAAACGTCAAGGACTTTTCCCACTATTTCGGTAAGGACATTTCCCACCGTTTTGGTAAGCGGATTTCCCATTTCTCAAGAAGCTAGAAATGATCACACCTCCTTCTTTTGATTTTTTATTCTGTAGGATTCTCCATCCAGGTTGAAAATCCTGGTGTAAGCAATAATCTGTCCAGCACCGCTGTGGTCATGATACTGTCGCCCATCATCTCAGCCCAGCTCTCAAAACTTCTATTGGAAGTAGCGATAATGGAGAAGATTTCATACTTGACAGGATTCTTAGTATGATATATGGTAATACCAGGAGGTGAATCATGGGTACAACAAAAATTGCCATCACTTTAAATCAAAACACTCTTGAGCGTTTGGATCGATTGGTCAGGAATCATATTTTTCCAAACCGTAGCCAAGCAATTCAGGGAGCTGTACAGGAAAAACTGGAACGGATGGAACGTAGCCGTTTGGCGAGAGAGTGCGCTAAACTAGACCCAGACTTTGAAAAGGCAATGGCAGAAGAAGGTCTGCCTGAGGAGTTAAGCGAATGGCCCAAATATTGAGAGGTGAGATTCGTTGGGCTGATTTAAACCCTGTGCGAGGGCGTGAGCAAGCGGGTTTGAGACCTGTTTTGATTCTAAGTGAGGATATTTTTAATGAGCGTTCGGGTACGGTTATAGCAATGGCTATTACAAGTCAGCCTCAACGTGCCGGCTTTCCACTAACCCTGGAGCTAAAATCAGGTATTTTACCAAAGACCTCCTGGGTCAAAATTAGCCAAATTCGAACACTTTCCGTAGAAAGGATTGGTAAAAGGATTGGTAGGACATCTCCAGAAGAATTGGCTCAAGTTGTTGAAGGCTTGAATGAAATAATTGGAACCTAATAATATGTTAGATAAATCAAGCTCAACATCCGTGTTTCGCTTGAAAAGAAAAGAGCGCGCGCTTTCAGCATATAACACAGCATATACGTTTCATTAGTGCGCTCCTCGGGTTTCGCCACACTTCGGCAAAACGTCGTATATGCTGGGAGCGTTAGACGAAAGCGCAAAACACAAGGAGGTTTGAAGATGTCTAATTTCTTTCAGACATTGAAGCAACTTGTATCTCAGGGAGTTGAAGGTTATTTTGCAGTCAAATACGCTGAGTTCGCCAAAAACACAGAAAAATTAAGAGAAGAGTACAGAAGGTTGGCTGATAAGGCTGCTTCTATGGTTCAAGAAGGTAAGCTTCTTGAAATTGGTCCTGGGCCGGGATATATCTCTATTGAGATAGCTAAACTTTCGCCGAAAATGGAAGTCATCGGATTAGATATATCTGATACTATGATTGAGATTGCAAAGAAGAATGCGAATGAACAAGGTCTATCAGAGAAAATTGGATTCAGGAAGGGCGATGCTTCAAAAATGCCATTCGGAGATTCTTCGTTTGACTTTGTTATATCAAGTGGGTCGCTCCATCACTGGAAAAAACCAACCCAAATATTCAATGAGATATATCGTGTATTAAAGCCAGGTTGTAGGGCTTTAATTTCTGACTTGCGAAAAGATGCTCCGAAAGAAAAAATAAAAGAATGGGCAAACATTATTGATTCGAAAATCATGCGTTGGGGATTAAAACATTCGTTTGGAGAAAGCTACACAGCACAGCAAATTGAGAAAATTATAAAGGACACTCAATTTACAGACTTTGAGATCAAGGTAGAAGAAGTCAACTTGGAAATTTGGCTTAAAAAATAATCATTATGGAAAACGAAGGAGGTAAGAACTGATCCACAAATTTGCGCCATTGCCCAACAGAGCGTATCTGGCTTCGTGCCTTCGGCACTTCGCCCAAATTCCTCTTCGAGGAACTTCAGATACGCTCAGGACGTTATGCAACATCCTCAGGAGGTGAAGTATGATGGATTCAATCAATGAAATGAGAGTCATAAATAAATCCATTAAATGGCGTATTGGTCTTATTCTAATTTGTTGGCTTTCTATGCTTGGATACTTGGTAAAAGCCCCAAGATTCTTCTTAAATGGGTCATACTATTTGCAGTTATAATGATAATAGTAACGATTATATTACAATCGCTTGGATTTGCTCCACCTATGAAACAAGTGTGGGGTTGAAGACGTCGCATAACAGCGTGTATCTG
>NJBQ01000004.1 GCA_005223095.1 Candidatus Aerophobetes bacterium Ae_b3a | reverse complement strand
GAAGACTCGATCAATAATTACAGCACAACTCACTTCTTGAGGTGCTTCTTCAGCTTCTTTCTCTACACGTAAATAAGCTAGAAAATCCTGCACAATATTTATACACCGCTTTGTTTCCCGCTCAGCAGAAGTGCAGTAGCTCTTTTGTCTTCTTTAGAAGTCCCGTTGAGGCAATACTGAACAAAGTTGAGGATACTCGTCATTCCATTTTTCAATTCGTGTGCCAGACCGGCAACCATAATATCCGAAGTAGCCATTTTTTCTGACTGGGTGCGTTTAACCTGGGATTCTTTGAGGTCTCCATTGTACTGTTCCTTCTCTCGAAACACTTTACTTTGCCTCTTAGCTTTCTAAAGGAATTCTATTTGCTTGATTCTGCATTATATTCTGGGTAATTCCTTTCACCAATCATATAATAGATTTGAATAAATGTCAAGTAGTTTAATATAAGTCAACAGAGCTAATCCGGAAAGCAGACCTGGCTGAGCTTAGTTATGTTTGCTTTAGAGATATGTTTTTGGCAGGCTGCTCTGGCGTCAAATAGAATCTGGCGTTTCGCTGAGGAGTAGGTAGATTGAAGAAACTAAATCTCCACATCCTCAAAGAAATTTCTCAGACTTATCTCTAGGGATTTTGTCACTCTATAAATAGTAAAAAGGGATGGTGAACTGCTTCCCACCTCAATCTTGGAGAGCAAACTTGGTGAGACTCCGGCTCGAGTGGCCAATTGTCTCAGGGTGAGTTTATTCTCATTCCGTAAGAATCTCATTCTTTCACCCACCCTGGACATCAATATTTCCTTGGGACGGGTAGTAATTCCCTCTTCCTTAATTACAGAGTTAATAGTGTCCAGCAGACGAGACATTTTAAAGGGCTTTTCGATATAATCAAAGGCTTGTAATTTCAGGGATTCGATGGCCGATCTTACACTGGGATAAGCTGTAAGAATGATTACTGGAATATTCCAGCCACCCTCTCTCATTTTCCTCAACATCTCTTCCCCTGACATCTTGGGCATTCTCAAATCCAAAAGGACAAGGTGATAAACTCCCTTTTGGAGTTCTGTTAATGCCCCAGGAGCCTCATTATAAATTGTGACTTCGAAATTTTCCGAAATGAGATAATCTTTGATAGACTCAGCAACTTCCACGTTGTCTTCTACGATCATTATTTTAATTCTTTCTTCTTCACCTGCTGAGATTTTATTCATTGCTGATTGTTCCTTCTGTCTAATAGATATACCATCAACATACACCAGGGAAAATCCCACCGAAACTCCCATCTCTCACTGCGAATCTTCCGGAGGCACACCTGAGATTGCTTCGCCGCTTCGCTGCTCGCAATGACATAGCCCACTGGCTAGTTACCAGAAAACCTCAGGTCTAAAATCTATTTCAGCACTGAAGGTAGAGAAATATCCACTCGCGTTCCTTTGCCCAGAGCACTTTTGACTTCTATGGTTCCTCCGTGCTGATTGATAATTCGATGAACAATAGTTAATCCCAGTCCACTTCCGCCTTGTCTAGTGGTAAAAAAAGGATCAAAGATTTTTTTCATATCTTTTTTGGAAATGCCACTCCCGGTATCTCTAAAGGTTATTTTCACATACTTCATTTGGCTCATATTGCTGGTGATGACAGAAAGAAGGCCTTTTTCTTTTAATGATTCCAAAGCATTTATTGCCAAATTGAGGAAAGCTTGCTGAAGTTGGTGAGAGTCAACTTTTATGGACGGAAGATTCTTAGTATATCGTCTAATAATCTTTTTATTCTCAAGCACAAATCTATTGGCAACCATAGCTAGAGCCTCATCGAGAATAGCATTGACATCTTCGTCCTTGAATTGAAGCGGTCTTTTTCTGGAAAAATCGAGCAGGGTGCCAGCAATATCAGAAATCCTTTCGGTCATCCGTAATATTTTCCTGTGGTCTTTGGCCAATCTTCTATTGTTCTTGTCTTTCAGTAGTCTTTCCAGATCAATAGAAATAGAGGCCAAGGGATTATTTATTTCGTGAGCAATAGCGGCAGCCATATTTCCCAGAGCAGAGACCCGGTCCATTTGCTCTAATTGTTCCTCTTTCTTTTTTCTTTCGGTAATATCCTGAATACAACATACTGTTCCTTTGATTTCTTCTTTTGAGTCAATATCAGGAAAACACTCTATCAAGAACCACTTATCTAGATGAGAAACATAAATCTCATCAGGGGTAGAGGTGCTGTCTTTCTCAACAGAAGAAAGAGGATAAAAAGAGAGCGGCTTTTTTATCCTGGGCAAAATTTCGTAGTATTTCTTTCCTACTAACTTACTGTGAGGCACCCCCAGCATGGTAGCCATCATTTCATTTGTCCACCAAATAGTATCTTCTGAATCAATTCTCAATAAGCCATTTTTGACGACTTCCCTGCAAATACGTTCCCATTCATTCATCTGTCTAACCTCACTATTAGGAGACTTGCCTGTTCTGGCTAATGCCAATCTCTATCTCTCTTTTCAGCGCTCATTTCTAATTTTGGAGAAGTGATGATGTTGCTCCGTATTATATTATTACACTTATCGAATGTTTGTCAACAGTGCGTGACATATTGAATGGCATGCAATTGGATGGCCCGTTGAAATAGACGTATATCTGCTCCAACAAAAGAGGGATAGACACCAAAAGAAAAATATTCTTGACACAGAGATGCTTTGTTATATCCTAGAAACAATCAAAGAGAGGTTGGGAAGAAAATAAAATGTTAGAATTTCTGGAAGAACTTGGTATTAGTCCTTATTTCAAAGCAGCTTTGAGTTTTGTGATTTTTTTCCTGGGAGCGAAATTTGTCTATCTTGTTCTCACTCATCTGGTAGAACGATGGACAAAAAAAACCGCCACCCAGCTTGACGATATTATCCTGGCCCGAGTGAAAACTCCTGTATTCTATTTTATTCTTCTGGCCGGAATAGCCACTGCCCTTAACTTCCTCCCTCTTCCTGCCCTGGTCAAAAGTATCTCTTCCAAGGCGTTAGCCTCCGTAGTCATAGGCATTTCCTGTTATCTAGTCGCTTTCTTCATCAATTTGTTTATCAAAACCTGGTTTACACAAAGAAAGGCAGTTACGGGTAAGGCCAGAGGGCACGAATTGATAGTAATAAGCAGAAAAATTCTAAACTTTGTTGTATTTATCCTTTTGCTTATCTTCATCCTTGACGTCTGGGGTATAAAAGTAACTGCTTTGGTAGCCAGCCTGGGTATTGCTGGCTTTATTATAGGTTTTGCCTTGCAAGACATCTTTGCTAATGTCTTTGGTGGAGTGGCTCTCATTGCTGATAAATCGTTTAAGATAGGCGACTTCATAAAACTGGAAACTGGAGAAATAGGAGAGGTTATTGACATAGGCCTAAGGTCTACCCGTATAAAATCTTTTGATGAGGGAAATGAAATTATCATTCCCAATAATAGCCTAGTGACAACCAAAATTACCAATTACGGACGTCCCGCCATTAACCTAAAGATGGTAATTCAGATAGGGATAGCCTACGGGTCGGATATAAAGAAGGCAAAACAAATTCTCCTTGCCTGTATTAATAAGACAAAGGGAATTCTTGAAGACCCTCCTCCCAGAGTCTATTTTATGGAAATGGCTGACTTTTCCCTTAACTTCAGGCTAGTCTTTTGGGTTCATAATTTTAAGGATAGATTTAACATACAGGATAAGATCACCTCTGCCGCCTACGAAGAGCTCCAGACTCAGGGAGTAAAGATCCCCTTCCCCACAAGAACAATCCACATAGAAAAAGACAGCGGATAGCATTTAGTTTATAGTTCATAGTTCGTTGTTCATCGACAGAAAACAATAAGATGGTAAGTGGTGAGTGGTTAATTGGTGAGTAGTGCTCTCTCCCCTTTTTGTGTTCATTGTTCGTAGTTCATTGTTCATTGACCTGCTGGCCCCCTAGTCAACTGGCTCACCGTTCGTTCTTTCCGTCGATGAACTATGAACTCATAACTATGAACTGTTCATGATTTCTTGGAATCAAACTTTGAGCCCTGGAAAGAACCCCTATCTACAAACTCCTGGTCAATAGCAGAGAGAACCTTATGTTTATTGAGATTCCAGCGGGGGGCGACAAGCATCTTATCTTGAAGAACTTCTCCTACCAGTCGTTGGATAGCAATCCTGGCCGGAAGCAATTCAAGCACATCGCAAACAAGTTTTATATAGTCTTCTAAAGAAAGAACCTTAAATTCTCCTTTGCTAAATTCTCTAGCTATCCTTGTATTCTTTATAACTTGGAGGTGGTGGAGCTTAATTCCATCAATTCCCATTCTGACTAGCGCCCTAGTTGTTTTGAGGATGTCTTCTTTTGCCTCACCCGGTAGACCCAGAATAATATGAACGCAAATAAAGATATTCCTACCCTGCGTTCGCTTAACTGCATCTCCAAACTGAGCAAAATTATGACCCCTCCTAATTCTTAAAAGTGTCTCATCATGCATTGATTGGAGTCCATATTCGAGCCAGATATGGTAATCCTTGGCATAACTTTCAATGAGGTCAAGCACTTCATCAGGAACACAGTCAGGTCTGGTTCCGATGCAAAAGCCGATGACGTCCTTATCCTGAATAGCCTCATCATACAGCCTCTTTAGAATCTTCACTCTTGCGTAGGTATTTGTATAGGATTGAAAATAGACCAAAAATTTGTTAACTTTACCTTTTCTTTTGAGCAAAGCTTTTCTATATTTAACCTGGAGAGGAATACTTGATTTTTGTAAAAGGATGGGAGGGCTGAAACTTGGGTTATAACAGTAAGTGCAACCACCGTAACCAATCTTGCCATCTCTATTGGGACAGGTAAAACCAGCATCAACAGGCAATTTATAAACCTTACAGCCGAACCTTTCCCTCAAAAACTGACTGAATGGATAATAACGTCTGCCGTTATGTTTCACACTTCTCTTTTTTTTGTTTAGTTAATGTTAATATTTCTGGCTCGTTTTTCATTATAGCAATGGTATGTTCGAAGTAAAGAACCCGCCAGCAAGCTGGGTGGGTTCTTTACTGCTCATAGTCCATTATTTGAAGATTTTAGCCAGTGAATAGCGGACTGTTAACTACGAACAATCAGAGTAGCCATCAAAAAACCTCGAACAATTCGAGAAACTTCCATTAAACCCCGCTCATTCTTTCACTGGAAAATTCAATTGACGAAAGACAAGCTTCAGCGGGCCTTTTATCTTTTTTCCTCTATATAAGATAGGCATTATTCATTGTACGTCTCCTGAAGTATCCTTTTTGCTTTTTCAATACTTTTCCTAGAGTTTCTCCAAAATTCTATCTAAAATATCAAGCTTTGTCAGGCAAAAAAATCCTTTTCCATTTTCACTTTATCATCTTCCCAACCATCCTTTAATTCAACGCCTCGGTAAAAACTATGTGGAATTTTTTGCAGATGTGAGGGTTGACAAGATTTTAAACTGATATAAAATGTTGTTACATCGGTTTCGTATCATCGGTTAGTCATCACCGTTAACTTTTTAAATAGAACAAAGGAAAAACAGATAGTTACGCTGAGAGAACTAGCAAAAAAAGCAGATGTATCGGCTTCAACTATATCTAAAGTGCTTAATGAAAAAACTACCAGGGTTCCCATAAGTGAGGGCACACAGGAAAGAATTCGAACTCTCGCCAAAAAATTCGGCTATCAGCCTAGTATTCTTGCCCGAGCGCTCAAAACCAAAAAGACAGAAATTGTTGGTGTTTTAGTCCTGGATATAAGTGATCCCTATTACAATACTGTTCTATATGAAATAGATCGAACATTGGATCAATATAAACATCGTCTGCTCCTGAGTAGTGCCCATCAGAGTCCCAGGAGAGAAGAATTATATATAGAGATGCTGCAATCCAAATATATAGACGGAATCCTGATTATAGGAGGACCTCACCCCTCTGGAAATAGAGCACTGCAGGAGCTAAAACGCACTCGGGTTCCTGTCGTATCGATAGGAGAGAGGTGGACCGGTCCCAAAATTGGATGTGTCACCATTAATTTTGCTTCTGGTGGGTTCAAGGCTACAGAGCACCTGATCAAATTAGGACATCGCAGCATAGCTCATATCGCTGAGGAAGCACCACTATTAAATGTAAAGACAAGAGAAGATGGGTACATGAGTGCTATGAATAAATACGATCTGAGTGAGCAATGCTCAGTCCAACGAAGCAATAAAACTGCCGAAGGTGGATATCGGGCTATGAAGAAAGTTCTTGAACACCCTCGGGTGCCAAGTGCTGTTTTTTGCTATAACGACATTGTGGCACTGGGAGTTTTAAGAGCAATCAAAGAACACGATCTACGTGTACCTGAAGACATAGCCGTTATAGGATTCGATGATCTTCCTACTTCAGCCTATTACGAACCACCACTGACCACTATGCATGTCTTCCAATCTAAGAGTGGCAAGTCAGGAGTAGAATTATTGATGAGAATGATGAAAAAAGAGATAACTAATGATAAAGATATTCAAATTGAGCCAGAAATTGTCATTCGTAAGTCCTGTGGATTTGAAGAGTAATTCTCTCAGGATCGAGAATCGAAGCTTATAGCACATTGCCGAAAACAGAATATAAAGGACACATTATAAAGTGGGTCGATTTAAGAAATTAGGCAAGAGAAAATCTTACCAGGAGTCAAAAGATGAATGAATGGAAGAAGCATCCTGACAATCCTATATTAGGACCGGGATATTGCATTTTGGCTATTTTTGATGTTTGTGTGGTTCCGGAAGGGGGAAAGTTGCGTATGTGGTTTTCCTGGCGTGACTTACATTCCATCGGATATACTGAGAGCAAGGATGGGGTTCATTGGACTGCACCGCGTATAGTTCTCGAAGTGACTCCAAATATACAATGGACAAGAGTGTATTCGAATTACATTACAAAAAATACATATTTTCCTTCAGCTGTACCTCCCGAAAAGGTAAACCCAAGCCTGGAATGGGAAAAAGATGGAATTAATCGCCCTCATGTTCTTCATGTAGGTAATACTTGGTATATGTGGTACACAGGGGGAAATAGAGATAGAGGAAGAACTGCTATTGGTTTAGCCACAAGTGAAGATGGGATTCATTGGGTTCGTACGGGCACTAATCCTGTACTTGAGCCTTGTGAGGAATGGGAAAAGTCGTGTGTTGAGTGTCCTCATGTCCTTTATGAAGGTAGTAAATTTCGCTTGTGGTACTCTGGGGGCGATATGTACGAGCCAGATGCCATTGGATATGCTGAGAGTAAAGATGGCATTCATTGGGAGCGAGAACTTACTAACCCCATGTTGTGTCCTGCTGATGGGTGGGAAGCCGATAAAGTCACGGCGGCCTGCATCGTGCCCAGAAAAAAAGACTATATTGCTTTCTACATTGGTTTTGAAAAAGGTTTTGAGGAATCTCGAATTGGGATGGCTCGCTCTAAAGATGGTATCCATAATTGGGAGCGTTACCCGAAAAATCCCATTATCGGGCCGGGGCCTAAGGGAAGTTGGGATGATTGCAACATCTATAAGCCATATGTCGTGTATTTTCGTAATCAATGGTACCTCTGGTACAATGCCAGTCGTTTCAGTGATCGGAGAGAACAGGTAGGTCTAGCAATTATATCAAACATCAATTTCTAAATAAATAAAGGAGTAAGAGCGTGCATAATTTCAGCTATGACTTTGGCGATCATTATTTTGAATTCAGAGGTTATAGAATTGCTTTCCGTGTGTTCACTTTGGAAAATACTTATACACTAGATCCAACTCAAACACAAGTAGAGACTATTCCGAATGGAGTTCGAGTAAAAGCCAATGGCTTTTTCGCAGCTGGCCGTCAGATTCATTGCCGAGGAACCTTTCAAGCTAAGATTCAAGCGCTAGATGAAGGCTTGAGTGTTATCGCTTCGGCAACCCATCCTGAGAAAATCAAATCTCTGGGAGTTCTTCTAAAAGGGGTTCCAGCAATTTCAGAGGTCATCTCAACCCGATGGGGAGCCACTAATAAACATAATATAGAACAGGCTATACCTGTAGAATGGCCAGAAGAATGTGTACTTCGATATACTGAGGAAGGCTTTCCCATTTTCTTCTTTCGAGTTGGCGATGGAAATCGTCAATTCTACGCTATGAACATGGATGATCAAATCCGCCAAAAACGATTTGCCATTTGGTTTGACAAGAATAGAGAGCAAGTAATCGATTTGATTTTCGTAGAGAATGCCCGACATTTCCGCACAGAGATTAATATGCCAGAATGGCGCTTTGGTCCCTGTCTCGATATAGAATCCGTCTATCAGGAGCGCTTGCAATTAATGAAAGAAAAGTGGGGACTACGCTCCTGGGAAGAGCGTAAGGACATCCCGAATTGGGCTCGTAAAATCTCTCTTGTGTTGAATATGCATGGCGAACACTGGACAGGTTACGTCTTTAATACCTTTAATCAGCACCTTGATATTTTACGTTTCGTCACCAAGTATATACCTGGTGAGCGAGTATTAGTGTATTTGCCAGGTTGGGATGGCCGCTATTACTACAATTATCCGCTTTATCAAGTCTCTGAGCGTATGGGAGGAGAGACAGGATTTAAACGACTAGTTGATGGAGCTCACGAGATGGGTCTACATGTTGTTCCTATGTTTGGAACAAATGGGGCTAACATGAAATGGCTCCACAAACTTGGCCTCGAGGATGCCATTAGTCATACTGCTCAAGGTTGGGAAGATTTTGTAAACTTTGTTGACTGGGATAATGATCGTTCAGGCCAGGAACAAGTTCACTGGCTCAATATGGGACATAAAGGCTACCAGGATTATATGTTTAACCGCGCCTCTGAACTTATAGATAAGTATGGTGTTGATGGTGTTTTTTACGATATCTCCCATTGGCATGTTAACGATCCTAAATATGACTTCTTTGAAGGATTCAAATCGTTATGTTTGCGGATTCGAGAGCGGTATTCTCAGATTCTTCTCTTTGGAGAAGGATGGTACGACGCTCTCCTGCCGCTTATACCACTATTCCATTCTCAGCGTTATCCCTTGTATCTGGAAGCTTTTACTAAATATGCACGTATGGCTGGCCACCTTAGGCTGCCAGCCCCAGGAGCAGGCAGTTCAGGAGTTCACGAAAGAGGGTTTGAATGCTATAAACGGGTCACTTTCTCACCTATTCTTATCCCGACTCTTAGTATTGTTGATGATACACTTTCAGATCATAAGGAAGAAGTACTAGCTACAATTGAGGTAGCAAAGGAGTACGCGAGGAAAATGGGAATCTAACTAGGCTATATAATCAGAGGTTTTCATTCTTTCCTTCACTGGGAGCTCAAGAAAGTCAAGATGGTTTAAATTTTGCAGTAGACAAGTTCATCAGAGGAATTTTGATTCAGGAAGTCCATGAAACACATCTCAAATACCTATTTTTGGTAAAATGAAAAAGAGGTAAGTGTATGGTAAATGTAGAATTCCATCTCTTCAAACCTGGATCTTTTTTAAAAAGATAAAGCTGCAAATTAAGGTTGGAAGGGGGTGACGGAGGCAATAGAACTAAGGCAGTCTAGACTAAACACGAAATAGGAGGATGTAGATGTTTAAAAGAAAGAAACAAAGAAAAGCAGCGTGGGTGTTCATAGTATTGTTTGCTATCTCAATTATGAGTATAGGAACAGGTTGGGCATCGTCGACAAATAAGTTTGTATTCTGGACCTGGGGAGACTGGACATTCTACAAAAAGGCTTTTGATCTATTCGTGAAAGATTATCCCCAATATGAGGGGATAGAATTCGAAAATATACAATCACCTGATAGTGACGAACAGATAAAAAAACTGATAATGGCCTATGCCACTGGTACAGGAATCCCCGATTGTATTGAATGTCCCTCTGGTTACATTCCTGAACTTGCCGACGCTGGTGTCCTTCTGGACTTGACAAAGAGAATACAACCATACCTAAAAGACATTCCGACTCCCGTACTGGACTCCGTTAGTCGTCATGGAAAGGTATGGGCAGTACCTTGGAGACCTAATACTGGAATGCTTTTTTACCGCAGAGATATATTTGATATGGCAGGAATTGATCCAGGAGCAATTGAAACCTGGGACGATTATATCGCAGCAGGTAAAAAGGTTTCCAGAACCCTTGGAGGTAAAGAACGTTTTATGACAAACGTGGGAGGTACCGAGCTCCAGTACTATAAAGTCGAGATGTTTCTTGGTCTTCAGGATGGACTCAGCATATTCGATCCAAATACAGGCGATACTCTGATAGATAAAGATCCCAGAGCTATTGAGGCGTTATCCCTTCTCGACAAGTTCATTAAGGAGGGCATCGCTGTTCAAATGGATGACTGGTCTGGTTCCTGGTGGGCTGCTCTTAAGGAAGGAAGGGTGGCTTCGATAGTAACAGCTAACTGGATGACAGAAATTATGAAAAAACAAGCTCCTGAGACAAAGGGAAAGTGGGGTATTATGCTCCTCCCTGCATTTAAGAAGGGAGGTTCTCGTTACGCATTTCAGTCTGGCTCAGCAAATGTTGCTGGTACATCTGAAACAGAGATGCCAGATGTTGTCTGGGAGTACATGCGACATAGCTTCCTAGATATAGAGACAACCGTTGAACTGAACAAAACATGGTGGGCAACTCCAGCTTATCTCCCCGCTCAAAAAGACCCTTTCTTTCACCAAACTTCAGAGTTCTACGGAGGGCAGTATGTGAGAGAGCTAGAGTTTGAAATTCAAGAAAACGCAAAAATGCCCCACTATACTGCTAACAATGTTGAAGCTTCTTCGTACATCATGGCTGAACTAATGAAGGCAATTGAAGGTCAAAAAACTGTTGAACAGGCTATCAGAGACGCCGCTACTACCATCAGACGAAAAATTGGAGAATCTTTGTAGTTAACAGCAGATGACCCCTAAAGGAGGGATTTATCCCTCCTTTAGGGGAACGATTTGAAAGGTGAGTAGATATGTACATAAAGAAAACAAGGGGAGTAGGTAGCTTAGTTAAAGAAGTTAAGCGCTACCGAAATGCTTATATTTTTATCTCTCCCTTTTACATTCTCTTTATGATTTTTGGAGCTTTCCCAATTCTTTACTCCTTTTACCTAAGCTTTCACCAGTGGAGAGGATTTGGACCAAGAGATTTTGTGGGACTGAGAAATTATATGAATCTCCTTGAGGATGAATTATTCTGGGTAAGCTTGAAAAACACTGCTTATATGTGGCTCGGTCACATCTTTATTATGCTTCTGCTTGCCCTAGCACTCGCCATTGTACTAAACTCTGTAGCACTAAGAATGAAGGGATTTTACAGGATGACTTTTTACCTTCCTACTTGCATTGCTATAGTTGCAGTTGCCTTAGTGTTTGGCGTTATATATGACACAGAGTATGGCGTGTTAAATTATGTGCTAAATAAGATAGGTATCTTTCGTATACCTTGGATAGCGAGTAGTAAGTGGTCCAAAAACTCAATCATAATCTTGAATATATGGCGTGTAGTGGGATGGTATATGATCATCCTGCTAGCTGGGTTGCAAACTATCAATACGCAGTTATACGAAGCAGCTGAAATCGACGGAGCAAATGCTCTTCAGAGGACATGGCATATTACTATACCCGCATTAAAACCTATTCTTTTTTTCTGCTTTATTATCGAAACCATAGGTTCTTTTAGAATATTTACGGAGCCTTATGTACTTACCCATGGTGGTCCAGCAAATTCGTCAATCTCAATGACTCTTTATCTGTACAATACAGCTTTCCAATACTTTAAATTCGGTTATGCTAGTGCAATTTCATTTGGTCTATTTGGTTTTGTTGTAATGGCTTCCTGGGTTCAGCTAAGAATTTGGGGTAGAAAAAGTCTGGGGTGATGTAAGTTATGTTATTTACTGATTTTAAGACTTACCTGTTTAAGATAGTAACTCATTTGGTGCTCATAATAGGGGTATTTATTACTCTTTTTCCTCTATTTTGGATGATTTCGGGATCTTTAAAACCACCGCACGAGATTTTTAGCACCACACTCAGATTAATTCCTAAAAATCCTACTCTGGAAAACTACAGATTTGTATTTAGCACAATTCCTCTCTTGCGGGAGCTTTTCAATTCAATTATTATCGCAAGTGGCTATACCTTGCTTTCTTTGTTTTTCTGCTCTCTGGCAGGATTTGCCTTCGCAAAACATCACTTCCCCGGTCGATACTTTCTATTTTTCTTTCTGCTGGCGACGATGATGGTCCCTGTAGAAGTAGGAATCATACCATCCTTTCTTATTATAAAAGCTCTTAAGTGGGTCAATACGTATTATGCTGTTATTATTCCTGGCTCTGCTAGTGCTTTTGGTATCTTCTTTATGAGACAATATATAGCTACCGTTCCCGATGAAGTAATAGATGCAGCAAAAATAGATGGATGTAGTGATTTTAGAACATACTCCCAGATTATTTTACCAATAATTAAACCAGCTTTGGTTGCCCTAGGAATAATGCATTTTATGTTCTCATGGAATTCTTTCTTGTGGCCTCTTCTTGTGCTTCGCACCTACGATATGTATACGATTGTATTAGGAGTGAACCTTATTCCAGCTCAAGAATTCGATACTCCCTGGGGTGCTGTTCTGGCCGGGTGTACCGTCGCTGTACTGCCACTTATAGTATTCTTCCTGATATTTCAAAAGCATTTCATCTCGGGTATTACACTAGGTGCCGTGAAAGGGTAGCGTTTGAAAGCTACACAATTTATAGATACCCACGCTCTTACGGACGTGGTTCTTTTTTAAACATACGGAGAATGGGATTGACTTCGCGGAAACGAATCTTAATGGCACTTAATCACAAAGAGGGGGATAGAGTGGCTATTTGCGATTATCCCTGGCCATCGACTATCGAGCGCTGGTATAGGGAAGGACTTCCAACAAATATCTCCCCAGCTGAGTACTTCGACTATGAGATCGTCTCTTTTCGCCCTGATACTACCCCTCGCTTTCCGGTAAAGGTAGTGGAGGAAAACGAAGAGTACATCGTAACTACCACTCCATATGGGGGTCTTAGACGCAACCATAAAGACTACTCCACTACTCCTGAAATTATCGACTACCCCTGTAAGAGTAGGGAAGATTGGTGGGAGTAACTTTTGATGTTTAGTGAAGGAAAAGACTGTGAACCAAAGCTGTAGTGGTAAAAAAAGAAGGAAGAATAGAAATAAAAGAGTATGAAGTCCCTCCTATTGCTGATGGGGATATGCACCAAGAAAATTTGACTCTGCTTTACGAGTATTGGAAAGCTATCATAAAAAAATTGGCATAAAAAGAATTGTTACTCACAAATTTCCTCTAGCTAATATCCGAGAGGCCTTGGAACAGGCAAAAACAGAAGAATGCGCTAAAGTAGTTGTGATTCCATGAAAGAGCAATATGACTAACACCTCTAAGAGATATTATCGAGAACTCTGGGTCAAATATGTACCCCCAGGATCTATCGAGAGAGGTGCAAACTTTTCCTTGCCGCGAGTTCTTTCGGAAACTCAAAAGTTATTTTTCCGTTTAGCACTTTCTTTCACTTCCATCAGCCTCATCAAACTTTGAGCCCTGGAAAGAACCCCTATCTACAAACTCCTGGTCAATAGCAGAGAGAACCTTATGTTTATTGAGATTCCAGCGGGGGGCGACAAGCATCTTATCTTGAAGAACTTCTCCTACCAGTCGTTGGATAGCAATCCTGGCCGGAAGCAATTCAAGCACATCGCAAACAAGTTTTATATAGTCTTCTAAAGAAAGAACCTTAAATTCTCCTTTGCTAAATTCTCTAGCTATCCTTGTATTCTTTATAACTTGGAGGTGGTGGAGCTTAATTCCATCAATTCCCATTCTGACTAGCGCCCTAGTTGTTTTGAGGATGTCTTCTTTTGCCTCACCCGGTAGACCCAGAATAATATGAACGCAAATAAAGATATTCCTACCCTGCGTTCGCTTAACTGCATCTCCAAACTGAGCAAAATTATGACCCCTCCTAATTCTTAAAAGTGTCTCATCATGCATTGATTGGAGTCCATATTCGAGCCAGATATGGTAATTCTGGGCATAACTTTCAATGAGGTCAAGCACTTCATCAGGAACACAGTCAGGTCTGGTTCCGATACAAAAGCCGATGACGTCCTTATCCTGAATAGCTTCATCATACAGCCTCTTTAGAATCTTCACCTTTGCGTAGGTATTTGTATAGGATTGAAAATAGACCAAAAATTTGTTAACTTTACCTTTTCTTTTGAGCAAAGCTTTTCTATATTTAACCTGGAGAGAAATACTTGATTTTTGTAAAAGGATGGGAGGGCTGAAACTTGGGTTATAACAGTAAGTGCAACCACCGTAACCAATCTTGCCATCTCTATTGGGACAGGTAAAACCAGCATCAACAGGTAATTTATAAACCTTACAGCCGAACCTTTCCTTCAAAAACTGACTGAACGGATAATAACGCCTGCCGTTATGTTTCACACTTCTCTTTTCTTTTGTTTAGTTAATGTTAATATTTCTGGCTCGTTTTTCATTATAGCAATGGTATGTTCGAAATGAGCAGAAGGTTTACCGTCTGCTGTTACCACTGTCCAGTTATCCTCTTTTACTTTGACCTCAAAGCTTTTTGTATTAACCATTGGCTCAATTGCTAATGTCATTCCTTTTTTAAGGAGGGGACCCTGGTGAGGTTTGCCAAAATTAGGCACTGCCGGTTCTTCGTGGAGAGCTTTTCCAATCCCGTGACCGACGAGAGCTCTTACTACAGAAAATCCATTTTTCTCTACATAAGATTGGATAGCATAAGAAATATCAGAGAGCTTGTTTCCCACCTTTGCCTGTTTGATTCCTCTGTATAGTGCCCCTTCGGTAATTTGCAATAATTTCTTTACTTCATCGCTTACCTTGCCTACAATCACAGTGACAGCTGCATCACCATAGTATCCATTAAACCTCACTCCCAAATCGAGGCTTATAATATCACCTGAACGTAATCTATAAGACCCGGGGATACCATGAACAACTTGTTCATTAATGGAAGTACATAAAGAAGAGGGGAATCCACGATATCCCTTAAAAGCTGGCTTAGCTCCCCGTTTCAATATCAGGCTCTCCGCTAAACGGTCGAGTTCCTGTGTAGTTGTTCCTGAATTTGTAATAATAACCTCTCGCAATTCTCCCAGAACCTCTGCCACAATTTGCCCGGCTTCTCTAAGTAATTCCAATTCTTCTTTTGACTTTAAAGTAATCATTAATTATGTCCTTTTAAGGAACAGCTCAGGATAATTTTCGTGAGCGGTATTTCGTGAATCGTATTTCGTATTGCGTATATCGTATATTGTATTGCGCAATACGCATCACGCACAACAGGGCTGGTGAATCGTGAATTGTCAACCAAACCCTACAATCATTTATTTCCTTGTTTGCGATTCACTATTCACGATTCACGATTTTACCACCAGCGCCCTCTTTCCTGATAAGTCTTAATAAATTTTTCAACAGAACGATCGTAGGTTCTTTCTATATCATCGGGGAAAAAACAGGCTGGTAATTCTCCCATCTCCCAGTGATAAGTGATACACTCACAGCAAATTCCATTTCTACTGCAGGGCTCATAGCTGCAATTACACCTTTTCTTATTCTGTTTTATACTGCACTCCCGCATTCTTTATCCTCCTGCCAAGATACGCCTCGCTAGGCTCGGCATATCTCGTATCTCGTATCTCACCCCCCGCCCTTTCCCCTTAGGGAGAGAGAACTTTTCCTTTTACCCTACATACCATTTATAAAATTCTTTGAAATTCCTACACCTAAATATATCTTATCTATTTAGTCACCTTTCTGCCAAACAGAATATCATCAGAACTTACTGACAGTCCTTGCATACTCCGTAAAAGTAAATTCGGTGAGAATCTATTTTGAATTTATATCTCTGAGATAGTTCAATCTCTAGGTTCTGGATAAAGCTTCTCTCTCTCTCAGCAAAATCACTAAAATTAACTATCCGTCCACATCCGACACAAACCAGATGATGATGGTATCCCTTGCGAGATCGACCTATTAGCTCATAACGACTCCTCCCGTCGCCAAAATCAAATTTGCTAATAAGATTCATGTCGGTTAATAGATCCAGAGTACGATAGACAGTAGCCAGACCAATCCCCGGATACTTTTTATGAACCAGGAGGAATATCTCCTCCGCACTTAAGTGTTTAGGAGTTGTAGTTAAAACATTCAGGATAATCTGTCGAGGTAGAGTTAACCTGAACCCAGCATCCTTCAATTTTCCTCGCCACCAAGGAGGACCACGCATATTCCATCACCTCCAGTAATATCTTAGAGCAATTCCTTAATCCTCTCCCCAAAAGGGAGAGGAAAGTGCTGATTTTATCGATGAACAATGAACTATGAACAATTAACTAAATGCTATACGCTGTTTTTTTTGGAGTAGTATCTTCTTCCTCTGTAAACTTTAGTCAATATTTGGTCTTCTTTTTTTAGTATATTCAGGTATTTTATTGCCTCATTCTGATGTATTCCTGAGGCACGAGAAATATCAAGCAGTGTAACCGGACGTCTCTTAACCATAGTTAATATCCCTTTCTCTATATCCTCCCTATAAAATTCTTGATTTGGTCTCTTAAATTCAGCTATAATTTCACACTTTTCCCCTAGAGTCCTCCTTATCTTCTTTAAATCCTCTAAGTTAACAGGCTGAGCGAATTCTTCTACTGGAGGACGAACAACAGTATTTAATTGAATCTTATCCAGTTTTATTTTCTCAATTGCCTTAGCCATCCTCTTTATCTCCTGGGGAGAATCGTTTGTTCCTTTCACTATCATAATCTCCAACCAGATTTTCCCCTTGAACTCCTGAGAAAAATCACTTAATCCATCTATTATTTTATCAATTCTCAGTGACTGATGAGGACGATTTACCTTCTTAAATACTTCCTCGCTTACTGCATCCAGAGAAGGAATAACTAAATCTGCTTCCATCAGCTCTTCCCGTGTTTCTGGTTGAAAGAGAAGAGTTCCATTAGTTAATACGGCTATGGGAATAGAGGCTAATTTCTTGATACTATTGATTATCGTTTTCATCCTGGAATTCAAGGTGGGCTCCCCAGAACCGGAAAAGGTAATATAATCAATCCTTTCTTTCTGTTTAAGAAGAATCTCCTCTATTCCAGGCAGAATATCATGGCAAGATATATATTCTTTCCTCTTAATAGTCTTATTGGTGGTCCTGCCCACTTGACAATAGATACAATCAAGGCTACAGGTTTTATAGGGGACTGTGTCTATACCCAGAGAAAATCCCAGTCTTCTAGAGGGTACTGGTCCAAATATCTGACTCATAGTCTATCACCTTGTTCATAGGCCAATGAACTAATCAAATTTCCACCAGATCATATCTTTTGCTCCCCAAACCCAACCTTTCCGCATAATCAATCTGCAAGTAGCCCTCTACTTCGGGATGTAAGGCCCTGAACTTATCTTTTCCTGATGAAAATGCATTCTTCAAAGCTGTACCTTTTAATCCTTCCTGAGCATTCACCAGATCGAATGAAGCCTGTTCAATTGCCACAGGGTCCCTGGATGCCAGAATGCCAATATCAGGCACTATACTTACATCACTCCAGTTACAACAGTCACAATCTGGTGTAACATCCATTACGAAGCTAAAGAAACCAGCTTTATCCTGCTTATTTTCTAAAACTGCATAGGCATATTCAACCATCTTCTCCTGTAGATTCCTGGTGGACTCATCCCACATAATAGAAATAGCACCAGTTGGGCAGACGGTGACACATTCCATGCAGCCTATACATTTCTCAGAATGTATAAATGACTTTTTGTTCTCTATGGTTATAGCCTCTGCCGGACACCATTTTTTACATTTGGCACATCCTATGCATACGTTTTTATTTACGGAAGGAAGCACGCCGGCATGCTGTACTTGTTTGCCGGCGGGGCTAGCCGCCCCCATACCCAAATTCTTCATTGAACCTGCCATGCCTGTCCCCTCATGTCCTTTGAAGTGAGTTACCGCAATGAGAGCATCAGCATAATAAATTTCATTGCTTATTTTTGCACTCTTGATATGCTTTTTGTCAATTCTCACTTCGCTAAAACTCTTCCCTTTGAGTCCATCAGCAATAATAATCGGTGCACCAATTGTAGCATAGGAAAAACCATTACCAATAGCTGTATTCAAATGGTCTACAGCATTCTTCCTCGTCCCTCGATAAAGAGTATTGGCATCGGTCAGGAATGGCTTGGCCTTCATTTTCTTAACTTGCTCCACGACTTCCCTTATATAAATAGGTCTAATAAACCTGGTATTACCTCCCTCGCCAAAATGAAGCTTAATGGCTACCAGGTCATCCTCTTTCATAATCTTATCGAAACCTGCTTCTTTAAAAAGCTTGCCTGTCTTATTTAAAAGACTGGCCTCTCCGGATTGAGCTCTTGCTCTGCTAAAATAGACCTTGCTTCTCACTCTTAATCTCCTCCTAGATTTTTATTTTTCATATTCATCATACAATTCTTGACACTACCGATCTTTAGAACCGATACATCAGGAAACTTATCCAGGTCAGTATGAGGTAAAAATTTAGCTGACATGAATTCATCCATATAATTAGAATGAGTGATAAGGTCATAATAAGTTATTTTTCGACTGATTTCATAGCATGTCTCTAAAGCCTCCTGTGAGAGCATAGCTATCTTTGCTCCCATAATAGAGGTGTTTCCCACAAACTGAATTCTCTCTAAAGGCAAATCTGGTATGAGGCCTATAGTAAGAGCTTTCTTTCTGTCAAGGTAATTTCCGAACCCCCCGGCCAAATATATTATTCTTATATCCTCGAATTCTAAATTAAGTGAGCCAATCAGTATATTTACCGCGGCAAAAATAGCCGCTTTCGCCCTGACCAAACTATCAATATCCGGCTGGGTAATTACTATGTCCTCTCCTGTTGCTGAATGCTGAGCAGGAACCAAAACAAATTCTGCCTCTCCATCTCTTTCTCTAATTCTCTTATCTCTAGAAAGGTCCAGCCTTCCCGACCTATCAATAAAACCAGCGGTAAACAACTCAGCTATGAGATCAATCAATCCCGAGCCACATATTCCCATCGGTCTGCTATCACCTATAGTGGTATATTTAATATCCTTTCCTGACCTAATACTCACCTTCTCTATGGCTCCCTCAGCTGCCCTCATTCCACACTTTACCCCACTTCCCTCAAAGGCCGGACCAGCAGAAGCAGAACAACAAACCATCCACTCCCTGTTGCCAATAACAATCTCCCCATTTGTCCCTATATCTATAAGCATAGTCAAATCCTTGGCCCGGTAAAGACCTGTAGCTAGAATACCAGCCGTAATGTCTGCCCCTACCCAACTAGCTATACTGGGAAGACAATAAAGAAGACCACGTGGATTAACCTTTACTCCTATTTCGACAGCTCTAATAGGAGGAGGAGAAATACAAACGGGAATATAAGGTTCTTTCCTTATCCGGGAAGGATTGAATCCTAGAAGAAAATGGACCATAGCGGTATTTCCAGCACAGAGAATGGCCATAATATCATTTAATCTTACTTTGCTTCTAGTAACCAGGGCAGTAATAAGATTGTTTATATCACTAACTACGACCTCCCTTAACTTATCTAATCTGTTCTGCTCGGCATAAATTATCCGTCGGGTAACTTCCTCACCATAAACCTTTTGGGAATTATAGGTAGCCTCAGCGTCTATAGTCTCACAGGTATTTAAGTCTATCAGATGAGCTACCACTGTAGAAGTTCCAACATCAATTACTACAGCATAATTTTCCCCTGTGGTATCTCCTCCTTCCAACTGAATAACCTCTATTGTTCCTCCCCTCATCCCCAGAGTTACTGTTATTTTCCAGTCATTTTTTCGCAAGAGCTCTGGTAAAGAACGTATTACCTTAAGACCACTCTGCATTACAGGAATCTTCTTTTTTCGCTGGATATAGCGATAAAGGCGCACATGGTCAGACAGATTATCATGAATAGAGGGTCGAGCCAGTGCCAGATACATTTTTTGCACTAAAGGTTTGTATTTGAAAGGAACCTTTTCCTTAAGAGAAGGATGAAGGGCTCGAAAACGACCAGCATCTTTATCCACCAATATTTTCCTTTTTTTCTGCCTCGATTCGACAGGAACCTCTACTATCACATCTTCTTCTACCCTAGTCTGGCAGGCAAGAATATAACCTTTTTTAACTTCATCTCTAGTTAGCAGGGTGGTAGATTTTGTCTGCACCGCTCCCTTCTTTAAAATAAGGCGACACTTTCCACAAATCCCATCTCCTCCACAGACACTGTTAATGTGTACTCCTGCCTGATTAGCTGCTTCCCATAGATTCGTTCCCTTGTCTACTTCAACTATCTTTTCTTTGGGATAGAAGATCACCTTGACCTTTTTCTTCATATAGCCTTCCTTAGTCTATGTTTATCCCTTCTTAAACCTGGTTCTCCTGAGTCTCCCAATCCTCTATGATCTTCTTAACAGAAAGAAAGGCAGGGGAATCCTCTGGTAGACCAAGTAAAGATTTTCCCTCTAAAATATATCCTTCAACATTATCATCATAATCCATCTTGCCTATATATTTCAATCCCAGTTTTTTGATTGATTCTTCTAGACTATCAGAGAATTTATAATTGGAAACAATATAGAAATCCTTGAATTTGATTCCGATTTCTCTGACAACTCCCAAGGACCTTCTCACATTATGGAAAGATTTTTTTGATGGATCAACTATGGCAACTATACTATCTATCTCCGACATTATTCTTCTATTTAGATGTTCCAAACCCGCTGGTGAGTCGATGAGAGTACAGTCATAGTTCTTTGATAATTTGGGAATAATCGACTTCAGAATATTATTCGGCTGGCAATAACACCCTTCTGTCCATTTTGCTCCTAAGGAAAATAAATCAAAGCCATCTCCTTCATACAAGCAAAGATGAAACATATATTCAATTTGAACTGGCCTAGGCAATGATTTTAACTCCTCATCTACTTTTCCCTTCTGGATATCAAAGAGTATGTCTGAGATAGTTTTTATTCCTTCTTTTTGCAAGTCTATTCCTACCATCTCTGCCAAATTCTCGTCAGGGTCCGTATCCACAAGGAGCAAAGATTTCTTCTTTATCCAATATTTGGTCAATAAAGCAATAAAAGTAGTTTTTCCTGTTCCACCTCTTCCCGTAGAAACTATTGTTCTCATCTTTTTCTCCTTCCAGCTTGGGTCACACTATCTCTCCCTACCCTTTTTTCTCTTCTTTCTTATAGGTAGCGATAGCTGTACTAGCTATGCCTCCCCTAAGAGCGAATTTGGCCTCAATAGTCATCTCTACAGGATCCAGTACAGCTACCAAATCCTCCAGAATTTTATTGACTACGTGCTCGTGGAATATTTTCACCTGACGGAAGGAGTAAAAATAGTACTTTAAAGATTTTAATTCTATGCACAATTCACCAGGTATATACTTGACGGTAAGGGTGGCCTGATCCGGAAGTCCAGAAAAAGGACAAACGCAGGTGAATTCGTCGGTAGCATGCTCCATATGGATAGGGCGATAATGATACTGGTAAGGAAAGGTTTCAAGGATAGAGCGATCAATAACAGAAGGGTCGAAAGTCTTCCCCACTGCTTTCCTTGCTTTTGCTTCAAGTTCAGAGGAGATTCGGTTTTCGTATTTCATCTTACCTTCATCCTTCAACGTCTAAACCTCTTCCTTCAATATCGTCTCTATTTTGTCCTGTAAAGCCTTTTTGGGGACTACCCCCACTACCCTATCAACCAGCTTCCCGCTGCGGAAAAACAAAAGAGTAGGAATTCCCATAATACGATATTCTCCAGCAACGGTAGAGTTTTCATCAACATTTAGTTTTCCCACTTTAATCTTTCCCTCATATTCCTTGCTAATCTCTTCTAATACTGGTGCCATCATACGGCAGGGAGCACACCACTCAGCCCAAAAATCAACTATTACAGGAAGCTCTGAATTTGTAACCTCATCCTTCCAGCTTTGTTCGTTTAAAGAAATTATCTCTGACATATTCTCTCCTTCATATTATCCTGATTAGTCGAAGAATCATCTCTCTGCAATCTGTTTTCCTTTACTTCTTCTTCTATCTCTAATTGATAATGGTTTTCAATCTTACTATAATTAAATGCTGGAAGGTCGTCAAGCTCTACAATGTCCTTCTTTGACCTTTTGGCAAATTACTATATGGTAATTATGAATAGACAATTATAGCAAAAGTTGCAAAAATTTCAACTAGCCCAAAAAGAAAAAGTTGCACATAATAAAAATTTGTATTATAATATAGAAAATGTTCTATATAGAAAACTTTTGATAACTAAGCTGATTTTGTAGAATATCAATCTAAATTGATAAAAAGAAGGGGGAAGACTTTAATATGAAAAATCAAGAAAAAAAAGAAGTGGGTAAAAAGACTACAATGGAAAAGGAAAAGATAGATGTTGCTAAAACTTTTGGCATACTGGGAAGTAAAGTGAGATTGCAGATATTAAAGATAATCGCCAATGAGGAAAAGTGCGTAAATTTTCTTAGCAAAAACCTGAGCCTCTCGCAACCCACAATCTCCTATCATCTAGGACTCTTGCTCAATTTTGGTTTGGTCGAACAGTTCAAAAAAGCTCAATGGGTAAGATACAAACTAAATAAGAAAAGGCTAGCAGAATTAATGGGTGATTTTTCCGAGCTATATGGAATTCTGAAACTTCAAAAAAAGTAGGTGACTACTCACGGCAAAAACCACAGAGTACGCAAAGACAAGTCAAAAGGGAAAACCCTAGGAAATTCCTATAATTGGTGAATTGTATTTCGTGAATCGTGAATTGTCAATCAAACCCTATAACCGTTTAGTCCCTTTGCGATTCACCAATCACTACTTTGATTTCTAGTGCTCTCGGTGGAAGATGATAGAACTGAATAGTCACAAATCAGGAGGGATGGAATGGATATAACTTATCTGATAAGATTCTTTTTGAAGAATGAGATAAATCGTTGTGCCTTCAGCCTATTTGCTCGAAAGAATAAAAATGGTAGGAGTGCTCTTGAAGGCATCTTCTCTCTTTACACTAATGAAGATGACCATCTGTCACTCCTTGAAAAATTAGAGATATTTCCCTTTTATCTTTTTTTCGAATCAGGCAGAATTCTCTTCAAGCAGACTAAAGAAGAGGTAAAAAAGGAACTCAACAGTCCTGCAATACAAAAAGCAGTATCCCTTACTATGAGGTCGGTGGCTCATTATGGCTTAACCTATCCGCAAAAGTTTGTTGCTCCTCCTGTAGTAGTCTGGGACTTTACTAATATCTGTAATTTAAAATGTAAGCATTGCTATCAAAACGCCGGTAAGAAACTACCCCAAGAACTCCCTTTATCTAAAAGAATAGATATTATTAACCAATTAGCAAAAGAGGAGGTTTTCATCATTGCTTTTTCGGGAGGAGAGCCTCTGATGGATAAGGACCTCTGGCCGGCGATCGAAAAAGTAAAAAAAGAAAATATGTATGTGTCTATAGCTACCAACGGAACTTTAATTACTGAGGAAGTGGCAAGAAGAATGGCGACGGTGGGAGTAGATTATGTAGAGATAAGTTTAGATAGTGTTCATCCGGAAAAACATGATGGGTTTAGAGGAATCCCGGGAGCCTGGAAAAAAGCAGTAAGAGGAATCAAAAAGGCCGTGGCCCAGAAAGCCTATCAAGTAGGCTTAGCCTCTACTATTACCAAGATGAATTTTAATGAACTAGAAGATTTGATAGAATTCAGCATTAGTTTGAGAACGGACAAATTTTTTGCCTTCAATTTCATCCCGGTGGGAGAAGGAAAGAACTTAATTGGTTTAGACTTAACTCCCTCTATGCGAGAAAAAATGTTAAACACCCTCTATGAATATTATCTTAAGAAAGGAACAGCTACTCTCACTAGCTGCCCTCAGTATGCACGGGTCTGCATGAATAAGAGCCAGGGAGAGTTCACTGCTAGCAGTCACTATAGTATGAGCAAAGGGGATAAGACCCGCCTTCTAGCTGAGTTTATAGGAGGGTGCGGAGTAGGAAGAGCCTACTGCGCCATTCAACCGGACGGAATAGTCACTCCTTGCGTGTATATGCCCATAGAGGTAGGTGACCTAAAAAAGCAAACTTTTAAAGAAATCTGGAATAATTCCAGTGTCCTGGAAGAACTTCGCAGTCGTGAAGACCTGAAGGAGCACTGCGGAATATGTGAGCATAGAGCAGCCTGTGGAGGTTGTCGGGCCAGAGCTTACGCTTACTTTGGTGATTTAAAAGCACCCGATCCAGGTTGCATTAATAACCACAAAGCTTTTCTTCAATTAGAAAAGACCAAAGATACCAAACGCCCAACTTTAAGCCAAAGCCTAACCTGAGAATTCTCCTAAAGACTCAATGTTATTTTTGTTTTCCTCATAACAAAAAGCGGGGATAGGCAGAGTGGTAAAATCATTAGCCTCTTTCTGAAAATCCTTAAGCTGAGTGGTCTCTTGAGTGATAGCGTTAAGTAGGACCATATCCCTGAATTTTCTAGGGAAATGATATTCTTCGATTTTTTCCAAAACATCTCGATAGCTGGCCGGGCCAGTTACCTTGATGGCAGCATTAACCTCTCCCAAGCCCGAATGAACCATTATTTTTAAGTTCATATTATGGTAAGCCTTATCTATTCCTTCCAGGAGATTGTCGAAATAATCTCGCCATCTGACCTGGTCTTGCGAATTCCACAAATAATCCCAGAAAATCCAGGTGCAGGCTACCACTGCAAAGGCAGGAATACCATGTGATATGAAAAGCCAGGGAAAGCCCAGATGTACCAGATTACCCCACAGATAAAGAGGATGCCTCCATCTTTGTTTACTGTAAACAGCTGGTAACTCTCTAAAATAGTAACTTGTAAGAGATTCTTCCTGTCGGAAAGTATCTAAAAGAGCATTGTGGATGCGTATCCCTGTTTTTTCCATCCCTCGTGTGTTCAATTCTTCTGTCTTGAGGGGATCAAAATCGAGTAAAGCTTTCTTTTCTTCTTCTCGGCCTACATAGAGCACTGCCTCCAGAGGAAGATTCTTCCTCTGGATATTCTCAAAAGTCTCCGCCCGAAAGATGAGAGAAAGAACATTCTCTGACGGACAAGGAATCACTATACCTTCTCCCGCTTTAGTGCGAAGGAGAAACATCTCTAAATTGTTACCTTCCACTTTTGTATCTCTCCCTATTACTTCGCTCTGAGGAATGGGGGTGGGCAAAGATAAATCCCGAAAAAGATTTCTTACAGCAAAGATATTATCAGGGTAAGGAAACTGCTCGGTGACATGAAAAAAGTTAACTATCCTTTCCCGCGTTGTCTTGGGAACTATTTTTAAGAGAAAGCTATCACCGGTAAGCTGAGAGATAATATCCCGGTAAGCTTGCTCCACTAGCTCATAAGAGCTTGCTTTCTCTTTTTTTTCCTCTTCCCGCCGTCTCTCCTTAAAATAGTCTCGCAAATACTGATACTTACGCAGAGGCTCAGCCCGGGAAGAGTCATTATCCAGCCTAGCATAGAGCTCTTTTGCTTCAGTTAAGACTTCTACTAGTTCTGGGTCATCTCCTCTTTGCCAGAAGGAAGAAACAATACTGCTCGTTCGTCTTACTGTCCTCCAGCGAAAATAATTTATGAAATTAGTCAGAAAAGTCTGCGGCCAAAGGAGAATAATAATCCAAAACTGCTTAACCGATAAGACCATCATCAAATAGAGGAAGAGACCCCGAATACCTCTCTTTCTTAAGCTTCTACCCATCCCACCCATAACTTCCTGGAAATGAAGAAGAGAAGTATAGGCCTGCTCGCTCGAACTAATCTCTTCAGTCAGATGCTGTAATTCTCCCTCAGAAAGAGGAAACTCATTTTCTGGAGAGAAAATATCGTATTTTAGGGTGTACCAGCCGTGCGAAAATCTGCGGAAGAAATTCTCTGTTTTTTCGGTCCAGGCAAACCAGGCACCTCTCTTTCCCCTGCCCTGATTAAATCCGGGCAGGACCAGGACAACTCTTCTCTTGTGTTTACTTTTTACAGACCAACGCGCCATCCTTATTCACCCCCTCACCTTAATCCTCTCCCCTCAGGGGAGAGGAGGCTGTTACTCTTGTCGATAAACTCCGAACAATAGACTATTGGCTTTAGTTTTGCATTCTTCGCTTTACGTTTTGGTTTTGATTTTCAGCTTTATTGCTTTTTGTTTTCACTACACGCTATACGCTAAACGCTATACGCTATTAAATAATTTCCTTAGTTATTTTCGAAATAAAGCTACGATAGCCATGAGAATCCATAAAGATTACCCCAGCCTTCATCTCTCTTATCTCAATGAGAGAAGAAAAATAAGGATTTTCTTCTATTCTTTCCCTTAACACCTGAAGAAGCTCCTCTTTTTCTTCTTCCCCTAGTTCGCCCTTAACAGTTCTTATTAATTTGTCGGTTATATAGTGCTGCAGCATTATGCGCTGAATAGCCGGCCAGACGGTCTCAAAACCCTTTAACTCGGAGATACTTTCCGGATCAGACAAGTACTTCTTAAACTTTTCCGGCTGCTTTCTCAGAACGTCGTATTCCTCCCTGGCTATTTCTAAGGTATCTTCTTTTATCTTCTCTACCCGACTCTCAAAATCTTCAATTTCGGCTAGTTTCTCTTCCTTTTCTAATCGGGAAAGGTTACTATCTTCTAGCTCGAGCTTTTCCCTGGCTAGACTCCTCAAAATCAAATCTATGCCCGGGCCTATCATCTCCGAATATGTCCCATACTGATAAGTCATTAAAGGACTTCTAAAAATCTGAGACTTTATTATCTCCTCCATCCTTCCTTCCTCCCAGAGCTTTTTAAAATAGGAACCAGAGAAGACCTCCTCCATTTCCTCTTCATCCTGCAAATCTATTAAGGGACTTTCGTAGAAGTCGAAAAGCTCTCCTCTCCATTCGTCAACTACCGAGGCAACGTCTCTAGCCAGTCTTTTTGTCCCCTTTCCGTCGTAGTCATATTTAATCCAGACCTCTCTATCATTAGCTATGAACTTGAAGCCAATCTCAACCACCTGGTAATATCCTCCGTAGGCTCCGGCAAGAAGCTGCAACCCCTTCTTATAGAGACTATCAATAGGAGCGCCAAATACCATATGAGCAGTAAATTCTTGCAGCTGAGTAAAGTCTATCTTATGAGCATAGACCAAAGGAGGGGGTAGTTGCCAAAAGAGCTCTTTTTTGGGAAAAATGGGTAAACCCTCACCAAATTTATAAGCCCTCACTCCACGTGAGAAAAGGGGAGCCTTCTGGGTAGCCGTCTCTTTTACTCCCCATCTCAAATAGGTAGTGGTAAGAACCTCATCCGGCCCTACTACCTTGAAATTCAAAAAACAAGCAAAACCAAACAAAACCAACCCGGAAAAAGCAAGACTTCGCTTCAGATTTACTCCAAAGAAGCTGAAAAAATGAGAAATTCTCTGGTAGGCTTTTTTAGTACTTATTCCCTGACAAAGAAGACGCTCCACTCGGAGCCTGAGCTCTTCTATTCGCCCTCTCTGCTGACGCTCGCTTCTTAGCCTAAGACGTCTAAATAGGACTGCCTTGATTGCCTTTTCCCCCTTTGAAATATCAAGCTTCGTCCTACCAAAGAGGTAATAAAGACCATCGTAAAAATCACTTAAGTTTTCCCCTCTCTCATGAGGCACCCCGGGATTGTCTCCTAAATGAAAGTTTCCCACAATATTCCTCAAATTCTCAAAGCCCTCTTCAATACTCTCCAGAAGCTTCACTCTCTCCCTTTTCCCTTTCGCTCTCTTTAAAGAATCGAAGTTAGAATAAATCCTTTCCCGTATTGAGGAAGTCTCTGCCAAAAAATCTTTCAAATTTTTTGCTTTCTGCTTAAAACCCTCCCCTAAGAGACTCAATCTTAAATCAAAATTATAATTAAGAGAGGGAAGAAATTCCTTTTTAGATAAATTCGGTGTGGCTATTTTGAGGGGAACCATCTGAAAACCTTCTAGGTAGTGAAGAAGTAAATCCCTTTTTAACTGGTCCAGCTTAATTATCACTCCCTCAAGAAAAATCTCGGCTTTAGCCCTTTGGCTGAGGTCTCTCAAGAGTTCTTCCAGACGCCTGGACCAATCCTGGATAAAATCAGAATTTACGGGAGGCTTGTGTAAAATTTCCTCTAAAAGATTTTCTATAGTTCCCATTTCTATGGATGCATTTTCTTCCTCAGCCGCTGCCCTAATATTTTTCAAGCACTTTTTGACTTCTTTGCTAAAATATTGGTGAGAACTTCTGCCGAACTGCCGAAAAATTTTAGTATATTGAGACCGGAAATTAGCCCGAATCCATCTTTTAGCTCCTACAAAATTCTTTATGAAACTTAATCCTGGAATAAAAGCAATGACCACCCCCTGAAAAAGCTTAGTTAAAGTATCCCCCAGAATCTTTTCCAGAAAAACCGCTGCTGGAATCCAAAACCAGGGAAAATTAAAGATTGTCCAGTAAATAAAATAGCCCACTACACAGGCGGCAGTAAACCTCAAGAATATTTTAAGCTTGGTTACACCCCAGGAATGATTGTCTTCAATTTCAAAGTTCCGTTCAAATCTTTTGACCAAATCCTCATCTTCTGGACGAGCTTCTTCTGGGCTGATAAGAACCCTTGAAATCCAGGGAAGGTCGGCTGGACCACTCGATTTTTTATCATCAAGCCACGCCCTGAAATATTTTTCGCTTAGTTTTATGGGAGCAGAAATAACTATGTTTCCCTTGTCTTTCTCCAGAGGATGAGGAATTTTAAAATACTCGATGATATGGCTAATCACCCTCTTCTCCTTTGTAGTCAAGCCCAACTACCCTCAACTGTGCCTCAAGGCTAGCTAAAGTCTGCTTGGCTCGCACTACCAGGTCTTGCTGAAAAGACTCTGTAGTTACTCCTTCTAAGCCGAGTACATCCGGCCCCAGTAAAATCCGGGGAATTCTAAACATCATACCCCCGATATAGACGCTCTCCTCAATTCTAATATCTCGCTCTACGTGAGGCAGAAAAAGGAAAGCTCGGTCAAATTTTTCTTCCATAGTCCTTTGACCCAATTCCTTTATTCTATCCTTGATGCGGGTAATTTTTTGCATACGCGGATCATGCCAGAGCAGCTGTTCTCTGTATAATGGCCCTTCTAAGGGGTTATGGTCATTAATAAAACTCCTCAGCTTCCTCCACCAACTAATACAGCTCTCTAACTGATTAAGAGAGGCGAGTTTAATATGGGAAAGATAAATGTGAGCCATAAGAAGAATCCCTCCGTAAGTAAAGGCTAAATCTGGCCAGCGGGTAAATTCACAGGTTTCGTGCGCATCATAAACCCAGCTCGCTCTCCCTCCCAGGATTTCTTTGTAATGAGCCTGGTTAGAACGAGTCAACACATCTTGCGCCTCAAGACTGTTCCTTCCCTGAGCACTATTTCTATCACCTAAACCCCAGGGGCTACGCAGGCCTGGCTGAGCCCATCCTCCCCCTAAAAGCGGAGCATTAACTGCCATTCCATCCCGAGTTACTGCTCCCCGGGTCTGGTTATCGAATCCGGCCGGATCAACCACTGGATCAAAAAGAATAGTCCCTCTCTCTAGAAGTCTGTAACGTTCCTCACCCGGACGGGCCAACTGGAGAATTCCCTGCAGGACAGCTCTGGCCAGCCGTGATTCTCCTCCATGCGTACTGGCTAAAACCAGGATTTTAAACTGAGGATTCTCGCTGTTTCCCAGTTGAAAAGTGTATTTGGGAAGAACCTGCCTGCCTATATTGAATCCTTTGCCACCATCAATATTTTCTACTTGATGAACTTTAATTTCACTATTTCCTTCCTTGCGGCAAAGTTTATTTATGTTTTCTATCTCTTTTAACTCTATCTCAGTAAACTTCTCAAAAGAAGCGAATTTTGTCTGGATAATCTTTGCCTCAGTGATAGTATCAATGTCTATTAGTTCTGATTTAACCGGAGGACGCCAGGAGCTAAATCTGTTTTTCCGGGTAAGATATCCATCAATGGTCCTATCGGCCTCAAGGTCAATTCTCTCTCTCTTTCGCTCCTTAAAGGATTTAATCTGCTTCACTCTTCTTTAATCTCCTTTTCGGATTTCACTGCTGAAACATACTTGGAATAATATAAATCATAGTATTCATCTTTGGGTTGGCCATCTTTGTTAAACATTGAATCTCTTTCAATGTAGAGATTTATCTGCCTGATTTTCACCCCGTATGTTCTCTCAACGTAATCTAGCCAGGGAGAGACTAAAAGGTATTCCTCTATTACCCGGGGAGCAAATTCTTCTATCCAGCGATAAATGTATTTCTTCACTGTCGCTTCTCTTTTCTTCCGATATCCTTCCTCTTCTTCAAACCACTGAGGGGTAAATTCCTCAACTTTATTGATAATAATACTTTCATCCGCCTTAAGAGGAGTGTCTTTAACCAATTCATAAACTGCTCTGTAATCTCCCGTTTCAAAAGCCTGAGCCAAAAGCTTATCAAAACGCACTTTATCGTCCTCAGATGTCAGGCTTCTCCGGGCAAAATCTCGATTACGACGGTTAAGGACCAATCGCCAATCAACATCATACTCTTTAGCCAATTCAGCCAGGGTGTCCCCCTCTTCAACCTTATGGCTAGTAAAGGACCTCAGGCTGGCAATATCCTCTCCCCCTAATGCTTCCTCTATAGCGGCCTGCCAAAGGGCTCTATTTTCTTCAGAGGTGATGCCTCTAAAGTTTAGAGCAAGTTCAGTATTTGCCTGGGAATAGTACTCAAAGAAAGGAATAAGCTCTTCTTCCTTCACTCTCTCCCACTGAACTCTATCCCACTCTATTTTTTCTTCCTGCCAGAGAAGAGAAATCAATCCCACAAAGGTTGAGTAAAGATATCGCTGACCACTTATATACTCTATTACAGTACGTGAGAGTTGGGCCGGGTCTATCCTATCGGTCTCTAGTTTCGATTTAAGCTCCAGGTAATACTCTTTGATAATCTCCATATCCAGGAATTTGCCTGCTTTTTCTACTTCATCGGATAGAACAGCAAAATAGTCCTCCCTCAATAACAGTAAAACATAATCTAATACTGAAGCAGAAATCTCCTGCAGGTTATTCTCTACCAGGTAGACACTGAGGAGCTGGGAAAGTTCTTCATCAGAAATCTGGTAAAATTCTTTTTCTCGTTCTTTAATTATCAGGTGTTTCACACCTTCTTCAATCTCTTTAGCTTTTTCTCTTTCTGCCTCCTCTAAAGGAGCACCGGCAAATTTCTCTTTCGCTTCCTCAATTTCTTCCTTAACAAACTCCAGTTCCGATTCTCGCAAAATAAAAGTAAGATCAGATTCAAGCTTCTCCAGAAATGAATTATAAAGAGTACGAAGCTGCTCGATATCAGTGACAAATCTGAGTTCATTTTCTTGCCACTTTAAGAATTTTTTAAAACTACGGACTACCTTCTCGGCCTCCTCCTCACCAGCATAATCACTCCGCCGCTTCTCAAACTCTTCAATGTTTCTTTCTCGTTCCATCAAGAATTTCTCATACCCATAAGCCTGATAAGCCTTTTGATAGAGTTCGAGTCTATCTTCGCCAAAAATAAGTCGTTGCTGAGCTACCTCAGGGGCGATATTCTCAAGATAAGGAGAAAAAATTGACTCCTGAATTTCCTTGTATTGCTGAACCAAAAACTCATAAGTATCTGGGCCAGCAAACCAATGCCAGGGAATCTCCTCTTCCAGATATTCTGTTATTTCCTGGCCAGTTTCAAGCTGATATCTATCCAAAAGAGCAATAAGAAAGTTTCTTCGATTTGCTAGCTGGGAGTATGCATAATTGATTCGGGCAACTAAGTTCATAGCTGGATAGCCTTCCTCTGACCGCAGCGGCTTTCCCAATCTATCTGTTGCCTCCCCTTTTTTAATAACATCTTCTATGAAACCAGCTATCACTTCGAATCTATCCTTCACTAAGGTAACAAAAGGGCCAGCTTTTTTTCTCTCTTCATTTATCTTTTCCAAATCAATCTCTGTCAAGAATTTCTGCCAGTCTTTTACTTCAATTTCCATATCAACTACATAGGCCTGAGCGTATTCTTTATCCTCTTCCTTTCCTGTAACTTCCTCACTGGTGTACAGAGCAAACCTGGAAGTAACAGTCTTTACCTCGTCCTTAATTGACTCCTCTTTTACGCCTATAGAAGTTCCCGGAATCCTTGGCCACTTCCACCTTCGGATACTTTTATCACTCTTATTAACCAGAGCTCTGATCCCGCCCGGCTCATAAACGCCTACCACTGTATATGGCTCGAGCTTATTCATTACCCACCCATCAGCGATGACATATATAAGCACTAATAGCAAAACTACCAGAACTAACCACCTGCCCCATCTGGAGGCTTTCTTTTCTTCCAGCATAACTATACCCCATCAAAAACGTGTATCGTATATCGTATTGCGTAGGACGCATCACATACGAGACATCACGCGTCTCAATATCTTAACTGCCTCATCAATATCCTTTTTCTGGACAATTAAGGGAGGGAGAAATCTAAGCACATTCTCAGCGGTACAATTAATCAAGAGCCCATCTTCTCGACATTCCTCCACTATACCCTTCCCGGGAAAAGTAAGCTCTAATCCAATCATCAGCCCTTTGCCGCGTATTTCCTTGATAAAAGAAAAGGCTTCTCTTAACTTTTCTAACTCTTCTCTAAAGTACTCCCCTTTTTCTCTGGCTCCTTCAACCAGGTCCTCTTCTTCTACGACTTTTAGGAAGGCAAGAGCAGCCGAGCACACTACAGGATTCCCGCCAAAGGTGGAAGCATGATTTCCCGGCTCAAAGAAAGAGGCAATTCTCTCTTTGGCTAGAGTAACCCCGATAGGCATTCCTCCTGCCAGAGGCTTGGCCAGAGTCATTATGTCGGGCTCAATCCCGTAATGTTCATAAGCAAAGAGCTTTCCTGTTCTTCCCAGACCACACTGCACCTCATCCAGAATCAACAAAATCCCTTTTTCATCACACAACTGGCGCAATCCTTTAAGGAAATCTTGGCAGGCAACATTGAGTCCCCCTTCTCCCTGGACAGGCTCCATCATTATGGCGCAGGTTTCATCAGAAATAGAGCTTCTCACTGATTTCAGGTCATTAAAAGGAGCATATCTGAATCCAGGAGTAAAGGGCCCAAAACCGTGCTGGTATTTGGTCTGGCCAGTGGCTTTTAGGGTAGTGATTGTTCTTCCATGGAATGAATCCTTCATAGTGATTATCTCGTACAGCTTAACATTTTGCTTACTGCCAAACTTGCGAGCTAATTTTATAGCTGCCTCATTAGCCTCAGCGCCAGAGTTTGAAAAGAAAACCTTGTCTGCAAAGGAGATATCACACAAAGCCTTAGCTAGCTTTGCCTCAAGTTCAATATAATAAAGATTTGAACAATGAAAAAGTTTTTTAGTTTGGTAGTTAATGGCACCTACCACCTCGGGATGGCAGTGACCGATAGCATTCACTCCTATGCCCGAGATAAAGTCAAGATATTCTTTACCATCTTTACCCCAAACTCTTACCCCTTCGCCTCTGTCTATCACCAGAGGAATACGAGAATAAGTGTGCATAACGTATTTCTTGTCAAGCCCTATAACCTCTTCTTTATTCATTTTAAGGAAGCCTTTTTCTGAATCTGGAGTTTACCCAGTTTGATATACTGCACCAGCGGAATCTTGGAAGGACAAACATAACTACAACAGCCACATTCAATGCACTCATTAATGTTATACTCCTTTAAGCTATCCCACTTTTCCCCCTTCACTAAACGACCTAAGGTGGTAGGAAGAAGACCCATAGGACAATGGTCTATGCAGCGAGCACATTTTATGCAAGCCTTCTCTTCTCTAAACACAGCCTCTTTCTTAGTCAATACAAGAATCCCCGAGGTTCCCTTAATCACAGGAATATCTAAAGTATATTGACTAATCCCCATCATTGGACCACCCATGATAATTTTACCCACATCCTCCTTGAAACCTCCACACTCATCTATAATGTGAGAGAAAGGTGTCCCCAGGGGAACCAATAAGTTATAAGGGTTCTTTACTGCTGAGCCAGTTATGGTAACTACTCTTTCCAATAGTGGCCTACCCCACTTTATTGCTTCAGTAATGGCTACGGCTGTCCCCACATTATTCACTATCACGCCTACATCCATAGGAAGCCCAGGGCGCAAAGCCCCTCCATCGGAAGTCGCCCAGGGAACTTCTCTATTCAAAATAGCCTTAATGAGCATCTTCTCCCCACCCTGGGGATATTTAGTCTTAAGAGAGATCACCCTTATACCATCCTCATCTTTCAACTTATCTCTAAAAAGAGCTATAGCTTGGGACTTGTTTTTTTCAATAGCTACATAGCCTGACTTTGCGCCTACAGCTTTCATAATTGCCTTCAAGCCATAGATACAATCATCCGCTCTTTCCAGCATAATACGATGGTCACTGGTCAAATAGGGCTCGCATTCACAACCATTTAAGATTATGGTCTCAATGGGTTTGTCTTTGGGAGGACTAAGCTTAACATGGGTAGGGAAAGCTGCCCCACCTAATCCTACTATTCCTGCCTCCCGAATTTTTCCTCGGATCTCTTCTGCCTTTAATGAAGAAATTTCAAGTTCCTTGTTCTCTCTCTCCCAGATTTCGCCTCCTTCATTGTCTTCATCCCTGATTTGCCCTTCCTCCTTACCATCTTCTCTTTTAATGACTATAGCAGTAACCCCACCTCCCACCGGATGAGGCATCTTCTCGATTGAGGTAACTTTTCCCGATATACTGGCGTGGATGGGACTGGAGACAAAAGAGTCACTGTCAGCGATCTTTTCTCCTTTCTTCACCAAATCTCCCTTTTTCACCAGCGGTTCGCAAGGAGCACCAATATGTTGAGCAAGGGGAAGAATAACTTTAGCGGGAGGAGATATCCTTCTTATTCTTTGCTCTTCACTGAGTTCCTTGTTTTCTTTAAGATAGATTCCTTGCTTGAATGTCTTCATCTTTCCCTTTCCCTCTTTACCTTCTCCAGATATCCCTATCCAGATACCTGCGAACCTTAAGAACTCTTAATCTAACACTTACTGACTGAGCGACCCTATTCTAAGAACTAAAGAAATCTTATGGGACGAGTCGAGAAAGAGACGAATAGTGTTGGAACTGCAGGCAAAAAAAGAGCCTACATGATTAGTTTATATCACCCATGACACGATTATAGACTGGAAACTAAGGAATGTCAAACCAGGTGGGATAAACTTGGGGTGCTATTTCACTTTTGCATATAAGAAAGCGTCATAATAACTTTTGCCAGTTTTTATAGCTTTTTTCATAACACCTTCTTTCTTGTAGCCGCATTTGATGGCGACCTTTTCGCTTGCCTTATGGTGAACATTCATAATAATTTCAATTCTCCTTAGCTTTAATTGATCGAACCCAATTTTTTCTAGTTTCTCAACTGCTTGAGCTGCAATTCCTTTTCCCCAATATGCCTGGTCAATGAAGTACGATATTTCGCCATTGAAAGTTCTATGTTGGTCAATCTTAATTCCACAACCACCAACAATTTCACCATCGCAGAGGATTGTGTAGTTGTATGCAAAATTCTTACGCCTCCTTGAAGCATTTTGCTTCAAGAATTTGATTTCATCCTTGATGCTATCTAAAGGAATACGCATAAACTCAAAGTTTGGATTTTTTATTATTTGATAAAATCTTTTTGCATCTGAAACCCTTTGGGGTCTTAGCTCTACTTTAGCCATAGATTGTAGTATCCGAATTTCAATAATTTCTTGGCTTAACAGGGGGAGCAGGCCGAAGGCCGTTGAGGGGGAATGTTTTCCCCCTCAAATATCTTAACATTAAACTTTAAAAAGATTTTCCTTTTAGAATAGAAAATAATCAAATTAAAATTAAACATACTAATTTATGCAGGGCTAACTCATTATTTGACGAACCTAAAAGCTTTTTCTGATTTCTTCAAGGGTAATCTTTGCCTCAGACGCTTCATCAAAGAATTTGTTTAACTTTTCGCAAGCATAATCATCACAATAAGCACAATTCTTGATGTCTTTCTCCTGAGCACACTGCCTTATTTCACAAACTTTACAGTGATCAAAAAGCCGTCCATTCTCTGACAAACAGCCGTCGCAGTTAATATCTTCTGGCTTAATCTCTGCCTTGAATTCCTTGCACCACAGCTCAGCAACTTTCCTTCTTTCATTATCGTCATCTTTTTGGGTAGCCAGAAATGCTTCACACTCAGTACAGACTATTCCGCAAAAAGCAATCATCTTATCCATCTATCTTTCCTCATCAATTGAAACAAACTTTCGCTGCTGGAATATCCCTACCTTTATCTTATTATTCCTTTTTGTTAAATCTTCTGCATATGCAAAACCCTCTCCTATATCCAGAGAAGAATGAGCATCTGAACCAATAGACACTCTACTTCCCTTATGTTTTATGTATCTTTCCAGCAGTTCTTTATCAGGAGAGCATTCATTCAATCCCTTTCTTAATGGTGAAGTATTAATTTCTAAGGCAATATCAGATTTAGTTAGTTCACTCAAGATTTCATCTACTAAATTCCACTCATTATATGATTGTTTTAAGTATCGTTTGGGAAAGTCCAGATGCGCTAGAATATCAAACCCACCGAATTTTGTTGCTCTCAAAACTTCCCTGTAGTACTTCTTGAAAATCTCTTCTTTCGTAAATTTTTCCTCAAGTTCTTTTTGACCTACAATAAATCCCCCTAGCCAATGAACTGAGCCAATCATTACATCAAAGTCTTTTCTTACCATTTCTTCAAATTCTTCTGGATGTAAATGGGGCTCGCTAAACTCTAATCCCTTCAGGATATATAAACTGTCTCCGAACTTATTTTTTGCTGAATCTATTGCCTCTGAAAATTTCTCAAAATTAAAATAACCGTATCCGCGATCTTTTGGATTCATATCAAAATGCTCTGTAAAACAGATATATTTTACACCTTTTTCAATTGCTGCTTGACACATAGCCATCAGATTATCTTTGCCATCAACGGAAAATTTCGAATGAACGTGCATATCTGCAATAATCTCCAATTCTTCACCCCTAATCGTCATATTTGATTATCTACAAAGAAACCACCCACTGCTGGCAAAGTATTTTAGAATGCCACCTAACGTCAGACTGCGTGAAAACTCCTTTTGTTCATTAACTCTCTATTCGTTCTGCTACGGCAATCAGACCCGCTCTTTGTTTTGTCCCGGGACCCTCCGGTAATATCTCTTTGTCGAAATGCTCGCAGAGATCAAGGAATCTCTGAAAGAGGGCCTTATTTCCTAGTACCTGCTCAAGCGCTTCTCTCCCACATAGGTTAGTTAGGGAGCCAAGACCACCAATTCGTATAATTCTCATATCGGCGTGCTATAGCGTTTTTCTTAACTCATTGGGTAAAAATGCTTTGAAGGGTCCAAAGTAATCTTGTGTTAGTCCTTTAGTCAGATTAGTATTCTGGGGGAACTGCTCTTGGTGCCACTCACCACTGTCTAACATTGCATAGACGGCTGGGAGGAAACGCCCTGCTGCCTCCAAGCTTGCAATTACCCAACAGGAAACCATCCAGGCTCTATGGGAAACAGTGATAATCAGTTTTTTCTTGGTAACCCGGCAACTCTCAAGGATGGCTCGTTTTGCCTCAGAGCCACAGAAGGAAATAGCACCGTCCATGTTTAAAACCAGATCAAAAGAACGATCTAGAAACTGTGACAGATCTACCGCATTTCCTTCAATGAAACGGATGTTCTTTACATTTTGAGCCTTTTGGCGTGCAATTTCCAACATGACCGGAGAAAAATCCAGGTGAGTAACTGAATAGCCGCGTTGCGCAAGAAGAATTGAAAAAGCACCTGTACCAGCACCAACATCCAGAATGGTTTCCACTTCTTTCAGGTGCCGTTCGATCTCGCGCCACCTAAGAGCTCTATTTATGGCTTCATCAGCTAGACATTGCTCTTCCTTTGGAGCTTTGGCATCCCACCATTGTTTTTCTCGGCCGAAATCGATCTTCATGAGTTTACCTCTAAGTAAGAAATAGCAAAGGTCACTACCTAAACATGATGTATAACAAATTACATCCGCACTTGCGACCAATAACTCTCGATAGCAATCCCTGGGCATAAGTTAGGATAGAATTCTGTGATTGTCAATCCATCATGGCCTGAAAAAGTCTGAGGTAGTACGGTGAAGATTTTTGAAAGCATATCCAATATCTACTTAAGCTTATTGGCTGGTGAACTTGAAAAATAAAGGTTATAATTTATCCCAAAAATCTGAAATAGCCTTCTTTGTATCATTCCATAATGACTCGATATTATCTATTAACTCTAGCATCTTTTCACCTTTTAGCTGAAAACCATATCCACTTATAAATCGATGCCTAAAGTTTCGGTAAGAATGTAATCTCTCTACTATATTTTGATTAAATATTGCAGCCTTTCCTTCCGGTGGACTAAATGACAAAATCAGAAGTTCCTTATGCCAACTCCTTCCTTCAGGCGTAGTTGAGTAATACTTTTTGCCTACACGCTTTAAAATATTCTCTATCCCATTATAAAAATTCATCAAATAAGTCCCCATTGCTGGTTCTATAGAAAAATCTTTTATTTGGAGACCGAACTTATTTCTAACCTTATAGAGTCTTACTAAGGTTTCTTCTATAGCTCTTTCCTCATCTAACACGTCCTCTTTTAATTCCTTATACTCCTCTTTCATATATGACTTTTCCTTTAGACAAAATTCTTTTATAAAAATGTTCTCTTACATCATCCAAATCGACTATATCAACCTCATCATCAACTACCATGGACACTTTACCATAATATTTAAAAAACTCTTTGGGTTTAATGCCACCGATTGCTATATCAATATCCTGAGCAGATTCAATATCCTCGAGACATGAACCGAATAATAGTACTTTTTTTGCCCCAAACTCCTTGCTAATACTAACAATCTTCTTTAATTCTGTCTCAAAAACTTCCTTTTTCATTGTTGTTTTACTCCTCATAACTCATAAACTCACCTTGAGATAGACATAGAAAATTTTTCTAGAGATTCAGAAGATCATTGTATGATAATCTTCCTGGTTGTTGAAAGATTAAGATAAATTTCAATGGTTGTCAACTATGCGGAGCTTAGGATAAGGTGAGCCGTCGGTCTGGTTAGGCTATTCCAAAGCGTCAGTTCATCCATAAAAGAGAGGCGCTTTACTGACTAGCCTGGGTAATGGTAATGGTCGAAAAGGCATCCCTCTTGTCTTCTTTGAAACCATCTCTATGAAATCATCAACTGCCATCTCTTTTTGACTTCTATCCTCTCGTGACCTCACAGTGAGTTGACCAGAGGTTTTCTCCTTTTCTCCCACAACAAGAAGATAGGGAATCCACTCCTTCTCTCCATTACGAATCTTTTTACCAACAGTATCATCGCGGTCGTCTATGTCTGCGCGAATACTCTGACCGGAAATTCTATCGCAGATATCTATGGCAAATGGAAGGTAAGTATCGGAAACAGGAATTATTCTCACCTGGGTAGGAGCCAGCCAGCCAGGGAACATGGGAGGAACGCCCTTTGTTTCATCAAGAGCAATATTCTCTAAAATGGCACAGAGAGTCCTCTCGATGCTTCCAAAACTGGAAGCGTGAATAATAACAGGACAGGGTCTCTTTTGGTCTTGCTCATCAATATAAGCAATATTGAATCTCTCACCGTCTTTTACATCCCACTGCACAGTGCTCACTTGAATATTGGATTTATCCTCAGCAATAAATTGATATTCGTTCTTGATTACATAATAATGGCTCATCTCTGGCATAAGTTTGAAAAATGCCGGAACTCCCATCTTTTTCCCAATACTGATAAGCCACTCTTTATTTTCTTCAAAGAAATCTATAGTGCCTTCCCAACCGAGTACCCAACGCTCTTCAGCAATGATGTCATTCATCAGGTCTGCGAACTTAAGACATAAAGCCTCAAATTCCTTATGTGCCTCGGGCAGATTGGAGCAAGCTGCGTGCATATCTGTCATTATAAAATTCCTCACTCGTTTAAGGCCACTTACCTCTCCTTCCTGTTCATTACGAAAGCAGGTAGTCTCCTCATACACTCTTAAAGGTGTCTGCTTATAGGTGAAGCGGACATTCTGCATGAAAGGAAAAGCCCCCGGGTCGGAAGCATAACGGAGATAACAGATACCTCTGCCTCCATCTACCTCGTAATCCCGTTCATGGAATTCTCCCATCAATTCGCCCACAACATTGTGGTCTCCCCGAATCAGCAGAGGATTCTTCATCTCAAAAGCTCCCCATTCCTGAGCCAACTCTGAAGCATAGTCAAGAATCAGCTTCTGGATCAGTACTCCTTTAGGATACCACTTGTAATGTCCTTTTTCAGAAACGTCACAGTAATCCACAAGTTGATGTCTTCGCATATAAGCGATATGTCTGGGAGACTCTTCTAAAGATACGCCCTGCCTCAGCTCATTTGAGACGAACTGTTTTAACAGATTATATATAGGTGGAGTGTAGGAAAAAATCGGACATTCGGCGAAGTTTGCTGGAGTAACATCAAAGGTATTGCCTTCCAGGTCGGCGAGGATAAAACGGGTAAAAGCACTCGGTTTTCTTTTGGACTTCTCTTTATGCGGAATTCCTTCCTTCTCATCAGGAGAATACCTTCCACTCCACTCCGAGAGCGGATGTCCAAGGCAGGCCATTTCGAACGCTTTGTACCAACCAAATGGCGCACGAATCACTTCAAGTAATTCTGCCAAACGTGAATCTACTTCATCCAGAACTTTCAAAGCAATACGTGGTGTGCTGGGATTCTCAGTAAGATGAACATAGGGATAAAGGATTACCGTCTTTACCTTAAGCTGTTTAGCCCTTTTCAAAGTGTCAGCAGCTAACTGAGCCGCCAGCGAGAGCGGTGAAGCCGAATCTTCTTTTTCCACTGAGATAAAAATAACCAGGCATTCTCGCTCAATACTAACCTTGTGTCGCTCCGATAAAAGAGATTCGGCAGCTTGGGTTGCCTTCTCTTTGCTCTCGAAACGAAAGTACTTTGTGTGGATACCCAGGGTTCTCAAATCAACACCTCTTCCTCTATTCAGATTTACTTATTATCTATTATCCAAGCCCTACCCTTTCTTTAACCTTTTTCAAAGTTCTCTCTGCGGTTGGGCGGACTTTAGATGCTCCCTCTATGAATAAGGAGTCTATATATTTTGGATCGGCTGTCAACTCATGATAACGAGACTGCAGGGGACGCAAACCTTCAACAACTACTTCGGCCAGCTCTCTTTTGAAATCTGCATAACCCTTTCCTTGAAAGTGCCTCTCTATATCTGGCCTGGCGAGACCGGTAAAAAGCTCATAGATAACTAAGAGATTATATATTCCGGGACGATTCTTATCAAAACGAATTTCACGCAGCGAATCTGTAGTAGCTCGTCCGATTTTAGAACGAATGATATCTGGTGAATCAAGTAAGTTGACCGCATGAGCTGACTTTCCCTCACTTTTACTCATCTTCTTGCTGGGGTCATCCAGTCCCATTATACGGGCACCCACTTTAGGAATTAGTGGCTCTGGTACTTTAAGAGTCTTCCCGTAGATTGAATTAAACCTTTGTGCAATATCTCGGGTAAACTCTACATGCTGTTTCTGGTCCTCACCAACTGGCACCAGGTCTGCTTCATAAAGTAGAATATCAGCAGCCATCAGGGCCGGATAATCAAAAAGACCAACACTCACCTCATCCTTCATCTTCTCTGACTTTTCTTTGAACTGTGTCATCCGCTTCATCCATCCTGTGGGGATGAAGCAGTTGAGAATCCAGGCTAATTCAGCGTGAGCACTGACCTGAGATTGTAAAAAAACTGCAGACTCTTGCCAGTTAATGCCAGCGGCAAAGAGAAGACCGGCTACCTCACGGATTTTTACCTTTAAAACTTGAGGGTCTTGAGGAACAGTAATAGCGTGCAGGTCAACAATACAAAAAATATTGCTAAATTCAGCCTGGGAGGCTGCCCAATGCTTCATTGCGCCAAAATAGTTTCCAATATGAATATTACCTGTTGGCTGAATACCAGAAAATACCTGTTTTTTCATCCTTACTTCACTCCTTTCTCCCTCTAGGCTCGTTTTCAGATAGACTATAACAGTTTCCTAGTTCATCAAGAATACTACTCCCTGTTTCAGCCTGGTACATTGAAAGACTAAAATAAATCTCCATGCTTGTCAACCTATTAGGGCGAGATTGCTTCACTCCGTTGGCAATGACGTGGTTCACTAAGTTTTACCTCTTTGAAAACGTACTCCCGTATTTATCGAGATTTATTGGTAAGATTACGTACTACCACATTATCCCAATACTGACCTGATTGATGGTAAAGATATAAGGCAACTTTGGGCTCTGGAAATTCTGCAGATTTGAAGACAGTCTTTATCTCTCCGTTCACATATGCCTTGAACTCATCATCTATTACTTCAACCTTTACATGCAGATCTTGGCCAGGCTTATAGCCCAGTGCTCTTACTTCATGTCTTACGGCTCCCCAGCCCCCTGTTTTTCCTTCTGTCCAACAAATCTCAGCCCAATAGATATCATTACGAGAAGGGCGAACTACCAAGATAATACCATTGTCATCATTCTTTGCTCTAACTAAGAAACCGCCATCTTTTGCCATGATGAAATCAGCCTCCAGACTATAGTCAGCCCAATCCAAATCACAGATAGAGGAAAACCTGAAGATTCCTCTTCTGGCAGTATATTTGCCATCTATTACCTTCCAGTCGCCTATCTCATTTCCAAATCCTTGAGCAATTCCATCCTCGAAATCTTCCTGTAGCAGTATCTCACCGAAAGGAGTACTTACGCCTACACCTTTCCCTACACAAAGAGTGGGAGAAAAACAAAAACCTACACCCAATAAAAAAACAGCCAATAGTTCTTTACTCTTAATTTTCATTGTCTCTCCTTAGTGCAAAGCTTCCTGCTAACATTCCCTACAACCTAATCCAAATCTCAGTACTTGTCAATCGTCTGGAGAGGCGCTTTCCCGGTCATTTCTCTGTGTTACCTAGAAAGCCATCTCCCAGAATCTCCCAAGTTGCCGGAGTTCTCTTGACCGAGAGCCAGGGTCTGGTAAGTTTAGTGAAAACTAGAAAGAATCTCAAGACTGAGAGGAATTAAGAATATGTGGACTTGCTGCCTGTACAAAGTGGCGATCTTCTTTTCCTGCTATCTTCCTTCCTTAATGGCTTGTTGGATCACTGAAAGGATAGCCGACTTTAATTTCTTCTTCCCCAGTGGCAAAGGTAAATTATATAAGAAGGCTATCCTTCACAATCTATCAATGGTCTTGGGAGAGGCCAGGCAGAGCAGACAGGTGCGAAAGATGGCCCGTCGTTCCTATCACAACTTCGCCAGATACCTGCGAGAGTTTTTCTCGCTGCCACGACTCAAAAAGCAAGACCTTCTTCGACTACTTGTTCCAGTGGGGCTAGAAAATCTTGATTACGCTCTTTCCAGAAAGAAAGGGGTCATTCTTTTGTCCATCCATTTTGGGAACTGGGAATGGGCAGGCATGGCTATATCTTTGTGTGGATATCCGGTGAATTTTCTGGTGCGAAAACATCAAAACCGATGGACAAACGAGCTTTTCTATCGAATAAGAAGAAAAAAGGGAGTAAGGGTTCTCTTTCTCGGTCAATTGAAAAAAGTAATAGAGTCCCTCAAAAGAAATGAGGTCCTGGCAATTCTGGCCGATGAGAATATCAAGGAAGGAATAGAAGTAAACTTCTTTGGCCAGGTAATTACCATTCCAGCCGGGCCTTTCAAACTGGCACGACACACGGAGGCACTGATTGCTCCTGCTTTCGACGTTAGGAGTAGACGCCAGAAAGCAAACCAAAGGGGAATTATTGAAACCCCTATTGAAGTTGAAAAAGGCCTTCCGCAAGAACGTAGCATACAGAAGGCAGCTGAAAAATTCATGGCAGTGGTCCGCGATTATCTGTACTACTATCCAGACCATTGGGTTTTGGGAGAGTCCAAAGTAGCCAAAAAAAAGAAGTCTAGCTAGTTGTGAAAATTCTGATGAAGTCAAAATCGTGGTCTTACCTTCTTCTTGCCGGAATCGGTAATGATTAGCCTTTTCTGTGTGCGTCCAATTTGCCGGCAATGTTCAAAGCAAAGCTGTAAATAGGATTGGTGTATTCAAAGGATTTAAGGCATCGCCTGGTAATGGAAGAAAGAGAGTAAACCTGATCTGTCACCCATCTATAGCCTTCCTGCAGCTCGTCTGCCGTCATCAGCTTGGGACGAAACATTACATGAGTCCCATCTGCGTGAGACCAATCGGTTTCAATAATTCTTCCCTCGAGGAGAAGTCTTTGGTAGAGTCTGGTCTTGGGAGCAGGAGTAAGAATAAAAAATATGGGTCGGTCGATTGAATTTTTCTCAATAAACTCTACTGTTCGAGGAAAAATAGAGACATCATCTTCATCGAATCCAAACATAAAGTATGCCAGTATGGCAATCCCGTGACCGTGTATCTTCTTGACAATTTCTTCGTATCTCTTCACTTTATTGAAGTTTTTGTTTACTCCGTCCAAGCTTTTCTGGGACACGGACTCAAATCCCAAGGCCATCCTTATGCATCCACCTTGAGCAGCCAGCTTTAGGAGCTCAGTATCATTGACTCTGGCCAAAGAGAAATTGCCAAACCACTTTTTTCGTAGAGGAATTAACTTCCTGAATAAGTCTTTGGCACGGTCTGGGTTTCCCACCAGGTTATCGTCAGTAAAAGAGAAGTGACGTTTTTTTAAAGTTTTTATTTCTCTTATTACATCTTCAACCGGTCTTAAACGATAGCCCCTACCGAAAAGAGTAGGCATATAACAAAAATCGCAGCTAAAGGGGCAGCCTCGACTGGTCTCGACCATCTCGGCCGTGGTGAATCCTCTGTGTTTCACTAGATTCCTTCGAGGAAGAGGAAAGTTTTCCATCTTTACCGGAGTTTTTGATTGATAGAGTTTCCCTGCTGACCCTTTTTGAAAATCACCAAGTAAATCCCTCCAAACCAGCTCTGCTTCCCCGATGACTACGCTGTCTGCATGACAAATAGCTTCCTCAGGAAGCATGGAAGCATGGGGGCCTCCCATTACCACGAATTTACCTCTTTTTCTGAACTCATCAGCAGTTTTATAGGCTCTCTGTGCATCAGCGGTGAAATAGGTGAGACCGATAAGGTCAGCGTTACTTTCGTAATCTATCGACTCTGTCCTCTCATCGGTTATTCTAACCTCAATGTTGGAAGGAGTCAGAGCAGCCAGAATTGGTAGAGTCAAAGTTCGCAGAAATACTTGCCAGGGTCGGGTCCTCTTATGAGTAACTCTCACCAGCTCAATTTTCATCTCCAGCTCTTCCTTTACTGAATTCTTTTGTCTGCCAGATTTCTCTTGTTTAAAATCAATCAGCCTGGATATCTATGGATTTCCAAACCGTTTTCTTTTCTTTTATCTCCTCCAGAGGTCTCTATCCAGATACCTGTATTGCAGAGCCTCGGAGACATCAGATGAGTTTATTGTTTCCTTTTCTCCCAGGTCGGCAATGGTGCGGGCGATTTTAAGAACCTTGTGGTAGGCTCTGGCAGAAAGACGAAGCTCAGAGATGGCAGAACGAAGAAGCTCCTCTGCTTCTTTATCGCTGCGGCAAAATTTGCGAATATGTTTAGGGTTCATCCGGGCGTTACAGTATAGGTTCATCTTTTTGAAGCGCTCAAGCTGGATATTGCGAGCCTTGTTTACCCTCTCCTTGATTCTAGCCGAGGGCTCACCCTCTCCCTTTCCCAGGAGCTCTTCCTTTCTTACTGCTGCTACCTGAATATGGATGTCAATTCTGTCCAACAGGGGTCCGGAAACTTTGTTTAGATGCTTCTGTATCTCCAAAGGAGTGCAGCTACATTCCCGCCTCGGGTCACCAAAGTAGCCACAAGGACAAGGATTCATAGCTGCTATAAGCATAAATCTGGAAGGATAGGTTATAGAGGTAAGAGCACGAGAAATAGTCACTACTCCATCTTCCAGAGGCTGGCGTAAAGATTCCAATACATGGCGAGAGAACTCAGAAAGCTCATCTAGAAAGAGAACTCCGTTATGAGAAAGGGACACCTCACCCGGACGAGGTATTCTTCCCCCTCCAATAAGTCCTGCCTCAGAGATAGTATGATGAGGGGAGCGGAAGGGACGAATGCCAACAAGAGCCTGACTACCCGAGAGAAATCCCGCCACACTGTGAAGTTTAGTAGTTTCGATAGCCTCATCCAGGCTAAGGTCAGGCAAGATAGTGGGAACTCGGCGAGCCAGCATGGTCTTCCCTGCCCCAGGAGGACCGAGCATCAAGATATTGTGCGAGCCAGCCGCCGCAATCTCTAGGGCTCTTTTTACATACTCCTGACCTTTAACCTCAAAGAAGTCCATCTCATAGGAAGAACTCTCTTCAAGTGCTTCTTTTAGATTATATTTAAAAGGAGGAATAGAGAGTTCTTGGTTAAGAAAAGCAATTACTTGGATAAGGTTCTTAATAGGAAAAACATCAACATCAGATACTACAGCTGCCTCACGGGCATTCTCCTCAGGAAGAATGAGAGCCTTCACACCTCTTCTTTTAAGCTCTAGCGCTATGGGCAAGGCACCATTAATTCTGCGCACCGAACCATCTAAAGCTAACTCTCCCAGAACGCTATAGCGGCTCAACTCATCTTCTGCAATAATATTACTGGCTTTTAGAATGCCGATAGCTATGGATAAGTCAAAGGAAGAACCTTCTTTTTTGATGTCAGCGGGGGCCAGATTTACGGTAATCTTTTTAGTGGGGAAGGTAAAGGATGAATTCTTGATGGCAGAGCTTACTCTTTCTCTTGCTTCTTTTACTGCTACATCAGGAAGGCCAACAATACTGAATTTGGGAAGTCCTCTAGCCAGGTCAACCTCTACTTCTACTGGATATGCCTCGATTCCGAAAAGAGCACTGGAATAGACTTTAGCTACTATTTTTTTCTCCTTTGGATAGATACTTGGCTGATTCCTAAGCTGCAAGCTAAATCTGGAGTATTTGTCCAGTTGTCTTTTACCCGCTTTTCCCTCAAAGAAAATCATAGCAAAAAATTAAGAAGCAGTCAATTTCTATTGCTAAAACTGAGAAAAATGATATAATTTGACTATGAAAACAAGAAGCAAAAATCCAAATCTTCCTCTATTTTTCAAGCCTCTGTTTTGGTCCTATGATTTTTCTTCCCTGGACCCTCAAAGACACAAAAAAACCATTATTGTTAATTCCATTAATTATGGAGAATGGAAACATTGGATTTGGATAGTTAAGTTCTATGGGGAAAAAGAGGTAAAAAAAATGATTGAAGAAACACCAAAGACAGAGTTTAGAACTCCTGCCCTTAAACTTATCTCCCTTTTGCTGGGCATCGAAAAGCTAAAATATGCATCAAGAAGTGATTACCTCAAAAGCCAAACAAATATTTGATAGACTCAGTCACTTTCCTGATTTTTATTTAGCAGGAGGAACAGGGCTGGCTCTGCAATTGGGTCACAGAATTTCAGTTGATTTTGATCTTTTTTGGCCAAAGAATATCCCTAATGACCTGCTCTCAAAAGTGAGAAGAGTCTATAAGGATTTCGGAATTAAAGTGGTAGTTAATCACCCAGAACAATTAACTACAACAATAGAAGGAATAAATACCTCTTTTGTTAAATATCCTTTCCCAGTAATTTCAAAGTTCGTTGAGCATCAGGGAATCAAAATTGTACCTCCCTTAGAGATTGCAGCAATGAAGGCTTACACTTTACGAAGAAGAGCCACCTTAAAGGATTATATTGATTTATATTTTGTTCTAAAAGAAAAAGCTAATTCCTTAGAAAAAATTATTGCTTTTTCTGAGAAAAAATATGGTAGCGAATTTGACCCCAGGCTATTCTTAGAACAGTTAATTTATTTGAAGGACGTTGAAGAGATTGAAATTGAATTTTCAAAAGAAAGAGTGATTATGCCAGATATAGAAAAATTTTTTGAAGGAGAAGTCAGCAAGATAAAATTTTAAGAACACTTTAAACAGCGGACACAAAACAGAGTTTGAATAAAAAGTCCATCACTGGCCTAATCTCCTCCAGAGGTCTCTATCCAGGTACCTGTATTGCAGAGCCTGGGAGACATCACATGAGTTTATTGTTTCCTTTTCTCCCAGGTCGGCAATGGCACGGGAGATCTTAAAACCCGCTCCCTTTCCCAAAAGCTATTTCTTTCTTACTGCTGCTACCTGAATATGAATGTCAATTCTGTCCAACAGGGGTCCGGAAACTTTATTTAGATGCTTCTGTATCTCCAAGGGAGTGCAGTATCATTATAGCCAAGAGAATCGCCTCCTTGACCTGGACCATTTTTCCGCTAATATAGAATGGGTTCGCACAACCTTTCTCCTCCGGGCAACTAGGCCGTAATTGTTTCGGCTCCACTAGGCATAGCTGTTACGGGTGGATGTTTACAGGGAGACTCACAATGAGTGTTTCTTTCATTCCAGGATTTGAAGTTGTTGATAGAATCCGAAACTTAATTGATAAAGATACACAGACAGGAGAAGATAAGGTCTATCTTACCGTAAAACAGATCTACTTTTTGGATAAGAAAGGCAGTTTGGATTTTGGCGGGAAAGAACTTAACCTGGCAGAAAGAAAACCTCTACTTCCTAAAAAGAGGCTTCCGGAAGATAAGTATGGATGGTGGAGTCTTAGTCAGGGCACACACCTTATTGAATTTAACGAACAGATAAATTTGAGAGAGAAAGAGATAGCTATCCTCCAGCCCAGGGAAGAGCTTTTGCACAATTGTTGTTCTCATCCTGTTCAAATAGTGACACCCAAAGAGGAGCTTTCTCTTGTTCCTTTGAATGTCGGATGCCAGGGGATAGATATTAAGCAAAATGCCCGTATCTCAACCCTCAGAATAGTCAAGAGGTAGAATCCAGGCAAAGCACAAGAAAATGTTTGTTAAGCTGCATTCATAGAGGCTGACAAGATGCAGCTAGTTAGCAAACTCAACAGTTCAATATGAGTTCATGTCTATCCTCATCCTTTAAGATGCAAATCGATGGAAGGGAAGTTAAGGCTTTTCATTTCAAGGACACTGATTCATTTTATGTGGAGTTACTTTTAAGAAAAGGTGACTGCCCGGAAAAAAGAGAGTTCCCCCAGGTTCAGATATGTCCCGGGGATTGTCAAGGTACTTACCTAAGCGCAATAATCAAAGATGATGTAGTGAGGATTATTGGCAGTATTTACCCCAAACCACATATTATGTACAGCCAGGAATTTGCAAGAAGCCACAACCTCAACAAAGAAGAGGTGAAGGAATACGTCAAAAAGTACTTGGACAGTGGCCCTTATACCGTCCAGTCTCACATGGCTGGACGAAGAAAAAGAGTCTATGTGAGAGGAGAACATGTCCAAACTGTTTTTGAACGATGTACATTCCGAGTGGCCCAAGGTCAGTTCATTGATTTTCTAGCAAAGCTGAGGAAAGGGGATATTGAGAGGATTACTCAGAATTTAGATGAGATAAGAAAGAGAGCGATTGCCACAACAACTGAGGATTTTGCCAGGTTTGTTCGCCCTTAGGGGCGTTGGAGGGCGTTTATGAGAAAAAGGATCAAGGTCTGGGGATGTATCTTTTTAGCCGTAACATTTTTCTTGGCCTCGGACTTGTTGGTTAGGGCGAAGACTCATCTTGAGTTAGCCAATGAGTATGCAGCTCAAAGTGAGCAGTTTTTTGAAAAAGCTGTGTCTGAGTATAATCTAGCCCTGAAAGAACCGGAAGCTGACAAGTTTCAGATTAACTTCTTTGTGGGCAGACTCTACTACCGACACGGCAAGTTCAAAGAGGCTATTCAAACGTTATTACCTCTCTATGAGAGGGAAAGAGAAGATTTTGCCCTGGCCAAATTTCTGGCTTTTTCCTACTACAAGAATGGTGATTATACTGATGCCCTGGTTATCTTTGAGAAAAACAAGGATTCAGAGAATGAGGAATTCTTGTATGTTTACGGCCGGACCTGTGAGAGACAAAATCTCTTTGGCCAGGCAATTGAGGTTTATGAGAGAATTAGAGGGATAGAATACGGAGAACTCGCCCAGGAAAGAGTCACTTATATCAGCGCTCAAACCAGGGTATTAACGGTTGAAGATATTGCCGATCCCTATATTAGAAACTTGATAAGAAGTGCTCCCGGGCAGGTTGAATATCCCAATGCCGGAGCAATTATCCTCCTGAACGATAAAACATTGAGAATTTTAAGTGATTACACAGCGATAGAGGAACTTCACTTCCTGGTGAAGATCCTGAACGATCGAGGCAAGGAAAAATATGGTGAGGTAAAATTATGGTATGATTCCACTTACCAGAAGATTGAGATAGAATACGCCCGCACCATTAAACCAGACGGCACCATCGCTCCCGTAGGGGCAAAGCATACTAGAGACATCTCTGAATATCCGGAGTATCCTCTGTACAGCAATGCCCGCCTGAGGATTATCTCCATGCCTGAGTTGACTGAGGGAGCTGTGATTGAATATAAGACAAAGAAATACATCAATAAATTAATTAAGGGAAAAGAATTCTGTGAGAATTATCCCCTTCAGAAATTGGAGCCCTATCTTAACCAGAGAATCAGCTTGATCATTCCCCAGGGATATAACTTTAACATAAAATCATATAATCCAGGATATCTCGAGTATGAACTAGACTTTTCTCCTCGGGTAGAAAAGCTGGATGCCGGAACTAAATATAGCTGGGAATTCAGAAATGTACCGGAAACCATAACAGAGCCCTCCATGCCTCCTTATGTAGAGATTACTCCTTATCTATCTATTTCCTCTCTTGATGACTGGCAAGAGCTTTATGACTGGTGGAGGAATCTTACTATCGATAAGATAAAAACTGATGAGGCAATTGAAGAAAAGACTCAAGCGTTGATTAAAGATAAGAATACCCAAGAAGAGAAAGCCAGGGCAGTCTACCATTGGGTTGCTTCGAAGATTAGGTATGTGGGTGTGGAATATGGAGAAGCCGGATTTGAGCCTCACTATGCTACCGAAATATTTAAGAATAAATACGGAGACTGTAAAGATCAGGTAATGCTCTTAATTTCGATGCTTGGATATGCAGGAATCTCTGCCTATCCCGTTCTTATTGGAACAAAAGGCAGCTACCTCTTGGATGAAGAATTTCCTACTCTCGCCTTTAATCACGCCATTTGTCTGGCTAAAGTAGGAGAAGAATTAGTTTTCCTTGACCCTACTGCTGAGACTACCTCTTTTGGTGATCTTCCAGGAGGGGATCAAAACAGAAAAGTATTTGTTTTTTATGAAAAGGAGGGAAAGATTGAAAAGACTCCTTTATTTAAACCTGAACATAATAGAGCCTGCATAAGCATGACAATCGATATCCGTGAGGATGAAACAATTTCAGGGACAAGAAAGATTAATACTTTGGGAGAATACGATCAGGGACAAAGATATTGGTTAAAGTATACCAAGCCTGTTCTGATTGAAGAATACCTTAAATCGACGGTAAACAACTTCTCTCCAGGAGGAAAGCTTTTAAGCCACACAATAAGTGATGTAGAAGACCTTAACAAGCCGATAGAAATAGGGATGGAATTTGAGGGACCAAAGTTCTTAAGCGAGGCTGGAGAGGATAGGCTCGTTCCTCAATTGGGTGGATTTTCTACCAGTTTGGTTTCCCGGGATAAAAGGAGCTATCCCATTGATTTTCGCACCCTGGATGAGTTTGATGTAATGGTTAAAATTAAACTCCCGGAAAATCTTACCATAAAATATCTCCCCCCACCAGTTATTAAAGATACCCCCTGGTTTACCTATCTTAACAAATATAGTTTTTCTCAAGGGATTATTTTTTTTGAAGAGAGTTTAGTTCATAAAAGAGTTCTGGTAACGCCAGAAGATTATGAGGAATACAAAAGAATTTGTGAGGATCTTGCCCGTCAGACAGATAAGCAGGCTGTCTTAGAAAGGGTTTCTCAAACTGAATAGAGCTATCCTTGCAGCAGGTAGAGATTGTCCTTCCCATAAAGAACACCCTGTTGCCAGTTGAAGTCAAGTATCGAGGAAAAATTCAAAAGAAGGCTCCTCTGAGGAGTAAAGGCCCTTATTATTCCCGAGGATAATGCCGGAGAGGCAGCCGTGGTCAGGAAAATTGAAGTTTTTCCCGTGAGAAGCTTGATTCAGACCGTCTACTTCCTTAACGGAGACAGGGGTATGACCTATTTACTTTGCATTGACAGTTCGTTCGTAAATAATTGACAAGAAAGAAAAATATATTTACAATTTGTCAGCAATTAGTAATGAAATTAAATATCTGTAATGAAATCCAAAAATAAGGTAGAAGGCATCGGGAAGTAAACAAGCTAATACTTGGAAAAAGGATATCTATCCAGGAAAACAAAGGAGAAGATGTTGAAAAAATTTCATAGAATATTTTCAGTACCAGGGATATTAATTATTTTTTTCTGTTTTAGTTTTGCCCTTTTAGGTGCAGAGTTTAGCGCTGATCTGAAAATTAAGCAGCCGGACGAAGATTATGAATTTGAGTATTATGCTGAGGACAGTCTCTATAGAGTGGAAAAACTTACTGGTGAGGATCGCATCCTAATTATTGCTGACCGTGAGCTGGACATCACCTGGGCTCTAAACCCTGAAGAAAAGACCTATATTGAGCTAAAGGGCATAGATGCGGCTTTTTTTAATCCTGTCCGTGCATGGGAAGCAATAAGGGAAAGCTTAAATGAAGAAAAGGTAGGAGATGAGACTGTTCTGGGCTATCTTTGTGAGAAATATACCTATACTTATCCAGAGCAAAAAGAGCCATCGGCAGAAGGATGGTATTCACCAAAATTAAACCAATTTATTCGACAGATAGTCTATTACGGTGCTGGTCAGGGAGATGGATTACTTGAAATGACCAATATTATAGAAGCACCCCAGGATGATTCTTTATTTAAAGTTCCAGCTGATTATCAAAGAGAAAAATCTCCTGCTGAAAAAGTCGAGGAAAAAGAAGCTGCTCGGCCAGTGCTTACCAGAAGGGAAGAAACTATTGCTCCTGCTGGAAGGTATATGGGAACAGGTGGTGCCTTACGAGTTAAAGTAGAGCCAGATAAATCCGTGCGGGTAATAATTAGAAGCCAGATAAAAGAGAAATCTGTTTATAAAATAACGCCTTTAAGAGATGGGCAGCCTGTAGAAGCTGAAGTAATTGAATCCGGCCTCAGCGGTAAAGGTCAGAAGGCTGAACCGTTTTTTGGTCATCAACTTAAGCTAAATGAGATTCTTATAGAGATAGAAGAAGGGTTAATTAGCGCATTTGTTACAAAGGAATACTCTTCATTTGATGAAGTTAAGCGGGAAGAGTATTTCCTGCTGGAAGAAAGTCAAAGAGGATTATTCGTATATGAAGATTACAAGATTGTACTTACTTTAACTGGGGATAGCCAGGCAGCAGAAGACTCTCCTGTAAAGATAATCTTTTATAAAGGAGAATATGAAGATGTATTAAAAGAAGAGGATTTCAAACTAACCAACGGGCAGGTAAGGAAATGGGAATTTAATCCCGGACAAATTCGAACCCTGAACATTACGGCTGGGGAATCTGGTGGGGTTAAATTATTGTTAGAGCAGTTTCCGGCAAAGGTCAAAGAGCTTTCTAAGGAGGAGAAACAACAGTTAGTTCAGGATATCATACATAATGAATTGGATAAGGTAAAAGCCCTGCTGGATTCCGGGTTAGATGTAAATATGAATGCTTCCGCTACTGATTCCCTATTAATGGCAGTCTGTAGGTATAGTAATTCTGAGATGCTAAAATTGGTATTAAACTATAATCCACAAATAAACTTCCAGGATGATTATGGTAATAATGCTCTAACTCTTGCCGTTAATAACTTTGATAATTATAAAGGAATGATTCCTCTTTTGTTGCAAGCTGGGGCAGACCCCGATTCTAAAGTGGGTAGTCCAGGGAAAATAAATTTTACCGCTTTAGGAAAGATGACCGGTAAGGCTTTAGTCAGCAAAAACGAGAAAGATTGCCAAATTATTGAAATGTTTCTTTCTCATGGCGCTGACCCAAATCAGACCCCCAAGAGCGGGACTACTCCCTTAATGCAGGCTGCTTACAAAGGGAATGTAAAGTTCGTAAAACTGTTTTTAAAGTATGGTGCTGATACCAGCCTAAAAGACAAACAGGGTAAGACTGCACTGGATATGGCCAAAAACAAAAATCAGCAGCAGGTAATTGATTTATTGCAGTAGAGTTAGAAGTTTACTGGATTAGATTTTTGCCTTGGACCTGGAAGGAGTTGTGTCTTTGCTGAAAAAAATGCTACTTTTTATAATACTTTGACCCGGTAAATTGATAATTTTGAGCCTCAACTAACGGTTTTTTACCAATCATTCTAATCTCTTAACTTACCGGGAAGGACTTCTTTTACTGTGTTGCTATTTTTGTCCTTTATTCCCAGTCTAAATCCAGCAACAAATATGCCTCCCTCTTCTACATACTCTCTTATATTCCTTGCTGCCTCATCTGTTACTTTTATGTTGTGGTCGCAATATTACCTACCAGTTTGAGTTAGTAAAACCATTAGTCAAAGCGTAATTCAGGGATTTCTATTGGATGATTCAATAGGTAATGTTTACAAATCCTATAAAAAAGCTAAACTAAAAGGGCAAAAAGACAAAAAGAAGAATGATCCCAATGACAGAGAGGATAAGAAGGCAAATGGAGTACTACTTTCCGAAAACAACAATACCAAGAGAACAGTTGCCAGAATAGTAAAGAAAGCAGCAGATAAAGCTGGAATCTCAAAACCCGTCTCCCCTCACGTTTTACGCCATACCTCCTCAGTCAACTGTATCAGAAAAGGAATCTCCACTGGAGCCCTACAAACTTCACTTGGCCATGATATTAACAACCAGCGAGATTTACCTTAATTTATCCCCATGGGACGCTATCAGGGAGTTTTTGAATAAGTGATAGCTCCGTAAAGGAGACGAGAATAGAAAGGAGAAATTATGCAAGGTAAGAAGTTGGGTCTGGTGTTTTTTGTTCTGGGTGTTTTGTTTATACACCTTTACACTACAGTACCTTTCTTATGGGCCCTCCTGGGTATATCTTTGGCTTATCCATTAGTGGTAACCAAAGGAGTGCTATCTATGCTTCCAGCATTTGCACCACCCATTGGCGGAGTATTGCTCGTGGTTGGCAGTCTAATCTACGGACAAAAAGTAAGGAGGTAATCGAATGAATTTTCCAGTAACTCATCCTGTCTGGATGTGGCTTTACTTTGGTGCATTTGGTTCTACTGGTGCTATCCTCTTCACAATAATTATCTGGCATTGGGTGAGAATTCACGTACTAAGCAAAGGACACCAACGATCAGTCGCTAGATGGAGCATGGCCGGTTATATGTTCTTGTTCTTCGCACTGTGGTTTGCCTGCGGCATCGGTGGACCTCCAGGCAATATGTTAAGTTCTGATCCGGTCGCACAAAATCTCCCTGCCGCTATCTCTGCAGGAGCCCTTTCCATGTTTTTCTCTGTGCCGGGCTGGGCTTGTGTGTTGGTGAGTCAGCGAAAGATGTTACGAGACATTCAATCAGATAAAACTAAATAAGAAAAGATTGGAGTAAATAGGGGTGAAACTTTGTTAAGTGATCAATCACTCAACCCAACCAACCATCAGCCAATAAGTTAGGTAAACAAATCCAAAAATAACCTTCAAGAGTTGGTATCTCTTCTTGTGTCTGCTTGAGCTGCTCCCTAGAATCGGTCCAGTTATTGTGCTAGACCAAGATGGAAACAAAAGTCTCGGCGTGCATATTTAACAAGCCAGCTAATTCACATGGAATCCTAACATCCATAGATGATTTATCGCTATTTCCCTGGAGCATTATCTTTATCAAGAGGTATTGTCTCATGAGAAATCGAAAAGAATTCTTCCCTTTATTCATACCAGAACATTATCCTATCACACATAATCCAACCAAGAATAATGGACTCACACAGAAAATAGAATCTAACCTTTAACTGTTATCTTGATGATTGGCCCACCCGGGGTAGGCAAGACCATGCTCGCTGGCCGGGTTCCCACTATTTTCCCTGACCTTTAACCTCAGAGAAAATCTGAGCAAAGAATTTAGGAACAGTCAATTTCGGTTGCTAAAACTGAGAAAAATGATATAATTTTCTTTCCCTGGACCCTAAAAAGAACAAGAAAAGAGAGGTAAGATGTGAAGGAAAAAGGTGAATATGCTAATGCGGGAGTTGATTACACTAAAATTGAGCCATTCAAGCAAGTAATGGTGGAAGTGGGGAAACAGACGCTATCATTCCCTAATCGGTATATGGTCTTTATTGTCAGTGATGTTTTACATGCTCATGGTGCTGTGTTTGAGTACCGGGGTGATTTAGCTCATTTATGGTGTAAAACTCAAGAGGGTCTGGGTAACAAGAATTGGATTGCCGAATGGATGTATCAGTTTTCTGGTACAGGGAAAACTTATTACGAAAGCATTGGCATCGACAATGTACTGACATCCGTAAATGATGTAATTGCCCAAGGAGCAATGCCAGTAGTTTATACTGATGAAGTAGCAGTCGGCGATAGTGAATGGTTCCAGGACGAAAAGAGAGCCAGGGATTTGGCCAAAGGATTTTATACAGTATGCAAGATGGTCGGCATGGCTTTGCCAGCAGGTGAATCACCATCGCTTCGTTATCTCATCAAAGCCGAACCACCCATTAAAAATGCTCCTTCTTTGAGTGGTTGTGTCACTGGCATTATCGCTCCCAGCAGCCGTCTTATTACCGGGCAAAAGCTACAAGTAGGAGACCGCATCATCGGTGTAACATCATCGGGATTGCACGCAAACGGAATTTCTCTTGTGATTAAACGTGCTTTAGCGCTACCAGAAAAATTCCTCACCAAATTACCAAATGATAATACGCTGGGAGATGAAGCTCTTATTCCTACTCGTTCATATGTAGCCTTGGTAAAGGCTTTACTGGAAGCAGAAGTACATATCCATACCTTTTTGCCGGGTACGGGGAGCGGAGTGAGTAAAGTTGCTTTTGATGAGAGACCACTAACTTACCGTATTCATACCTGGGTGGAGGTGCCACCACTTTTCCGGTTTATGAGAGAACTCGGTGTGAGTTTGAAAGATTGTCTCAAAACCTTCAACTGGGGCATAGGATATTATATCTTTGTGCCAGATTGCGAGGTGGGACGAACCATCCAGATAGGGCAACAAGCAGGGTATGAACTGGTTGAAATTGGTCAAGTAGAAGAGGGCAAGAGGCAGGTTATTTTCGAACCTGAAAACATAACCCTATCTCCTCCTGGAAAGTAGTTAAATTTTTTATCGGGAAAGGTCAGGGAAAATAAGGGGGGAAAAAATGAGAGAACTGAATGTAATAGAAAGAGCATTGATGTATGCACTCTTTGTGCATTTGCATCATAATATCGACAATGTGATTGATTTTGAGGAGATCGATAAACTAAACCAAAAAATACGAAGAAAATTGTTTCCAGATATATTGTTAATTGGTCCGGGGGATGATGCTGGAGTCATAGGAATTCCTGGAACGGGCATTAAGCTAGTAGGTAAAATGGAAAGCCACTGTTCTCCCTGTGTGGTTGATCCCTGGGGCTCAGCCTTTACCGGTGGTGGCGGTGCAATACGAGATATTGTTGCTATGGGGGCTAGACCTTTATTCCTGGAGGATTTCGTGGGTCTGGGATCTTTGGATAAAAAAGTCCTGGTCGGCCCTTGTGGATTTAAAGGTGAATGCAGATGCGGAAAGTGTCAATGGATGACAAATCAGGCAAGACTAAATCTAATTACCAAAGGGGTGAGAGACGTATGCAAGCTTATGGGTGTTATTCTCTTAGGTGGTGGCCTTTCTACCTCGCTTGATGGCGTAGTGCCAGCGGTAGTGGTGTCAGTTGTAGGAAGACTTGTTACCGATAAACCCCTAACAAAACCATTCAAGAACCCTGGGGATAGTATTATCCTTATCGGAGAAACCGATGATGATGGTAATGACACAATATTCCGTGCAGGATTGGCAAAGGAAATGAAACCAGCAAAACCATTGCTTGAAGAAGAAAGAACGAGTATGGAAGCTGCGCTGGCTGCTATACGAACAGGTCTTATGCACTCCCTTTCCGACCTGGGAGCCGCAGGCATAGGAGCTGCTGTATGCGAAGCAGCCAAAACAGGTGGGTTGGGAGCTGAAATTGAACTCTCAAAGGTTCCTATGAAACAAGGGAAACAACTTAATCCGGCTGAACTAATTCTCAATGAAACTCAAGCCAGGTACTCATTTACGGTTTCACCTGAAAATGTTCAGCGTGTACTGAAGGAAATTAAAGGGGCTGGAGGTGTTGGAACTGTTATAGGTGAAGTTAAAGAAGACACAAAGACGATATTCAGACATAATGGAGAGGTAGTAGCTTCTATTTCAAATAGGCCCTCAAAAGAAGTTTTGGATTTTCTAAAGAGTCCCCAGGAGGATGATTCTTGAGCCTGCGCTAGCCTCTTTTGCTGCTACATCAGGAAAGCCAGCACTATTAAAACGGGGAAGTCCTCCAGGCAGGCTAATCTCTACTTCTACTGGATATGTCTCGATTCCGAAAAGAGTAATGGAATAGACCTTAGCCACTATTTCCTTCTCCTCCGCATAGATACCTGGTAAAATCGTGTAGACTTCTCACCCCATCTAAACTCACCTTCTGCTTGTCACTATTTCTATCTAGATAAAACGCCCTTATACCAACCTGTCGGGGCACAAGATAGTCGAACTCATAATGGTCACCAATATGAATAAGCTCACCTGGTTTGATGTTAAGACTTGAGCAGAGGGCAAGATAAAAACTCTCTTCTTTCTTTATTAACCCGATAGACACAGCAGAAAAAACTCGCTTAAAGTACTTCTTGATATTTCTTTTTCTCAATTTTATACCAATAAAATCATTGCCCATGCAAGAGGCAATGACCAATTGATAATTCTTGCTGAGCTTCTCCAGGGTGGATAAGACATCAGGGTATACACTAACCTTCCCAGCGTACTCCCCCAATATCTCCTTTTCTCTTACATTAAGTCGAAAATAGCCGAGCCAGAAATCAAGACTGTACCACCTTAAGTCATATTCACCGATCTTATCATATTCCCCCTCTATAAATCCTTTCGCTTCTTCAATTTCTATTTCATTTTTCCGGGCATAAAGCTCCGGTATAACCTCACGCCATATGAGGTCATTAAACTCTGGCTTAACCAGAGTACCATCCACATCAAAAGATATAGTCTTTCTAGCCTTCTCCAGTTATCTTCCCCTCTTTTTTCTCATAATAGCAAAAAATCCACAAGCAAGCAATTTACTCGCCCAGGAACATCAATGCTCCTCTTTGAACGAAAAACAAACTCTTTATTGATTGCCTGAAAGAATGTGCTATAATAATAGAGAAATTTCATCAATTAAGGGAGGAGAAAATGCCGATAGGTTCAGCAAATCCTTTTTATTTACTGGTTATCTTCTGGATAATCAGAGTAGTAGTAATGGTCTTTTTTTGTAGCTTTCTATGTTGGCTGGGAATAAGGATATTGGATGCCCTGACTCCTAAGATTCATCAAAGGAAAAAGATAGGAGAGAATCCCATGTCGGTGGGACTCTTCATAGGTGGATTCACTATTTTCATAGGTCTAGTAATACATGGCACTTGCACAGCACCAATGGCCATTGGAGGCTCACTTCTGGAAAGCCTGATGAACCTTAGGAGATTAGGACTAATAAGTATTAATTTCTTGGTGAGTCTTCTGGTAGGTATAGCACTATTTAACATACTTGATAAAGTAACTCCCAAAATCCCATTTATTAGCATCAAAGATAACTCCCTGGCCGTTGGAATATATGTGTTTAGCTATCTAGTTTTTCTGGGAATAATTTTGCACGCAGCCCTAACTATGTCCCTGTAATACAGTTCATAGTTCATCGATAGAAAGAACGATAAGATGGTAAGTAGTGAGTGGTTAATTGGTGAGTAGTGCTCTCTCCCCTAGTTTTGTTCATTGTTCATAGTTCATCGAAGGACATTCCTCAAAAGCAGTGAATAGTGGTTAGTGAATAGTGAATCGCAAAACAAGGAAAGAACTTACCCCCTCTCCCTTCCCTCTCCCCATGGGGAGAGGATTGAGGTGAGGGGAAAAAGGAAATTCCCATACTATTTAATTAACTATTCACGATTCACGAAATACGATTCACCAACTCTGTTGTGCATGATGCGTATTGCGCAATGCGACATAGGATATACGCAATACCAGATAAGAGAACTAACCTATTAAATATCGAAGTACAGTCAAAGATGTAATCGATGAAGACAAGAATAGCTATATCTGCTTTAATCTGTCTGGCTTTCCTGATACTGTCCTGGCAGGCTCCTGCCCAGAATTTCTATAAAATAAAGGGAGAAATCTACGATTCCTGGCAAATATGCCGCACAAGACCAAATGGTAT
>NJBQ01000044.1 GCA_005223095.1 Candidatus Aerophobetes bacterium Ae_b3a | reverse complement strand
TGAGAAAAAAAAGGGATTGGAAAAAACAAATCGAGCTAGCTATAGATCCAGCTTTAGCCCAAAAAATGCGTTCAGCAAGTAAACCTCACTTATCTGATGTCTGCACTATGTGCGGGGAATACTGTGCCCTGAAGATTGTGGATGAAGCACTCAAATTAAGGTAGCAAAGATAATAGGCAAAGAGGGAATACGGATTTCTGGATAAAGGTGGAGATAAAAGCAAACTATTTGTTCTCATACTACAAAGAAAAGCGATTTCCGCAGATTAAATATCTCATCAAATAATTAATTACCCTTTAACACCTCCCGCCATTAAGCCCTTAATCAAAAACTTCTGAAATAACAGTGCTAATATGACTGGAGGTAAAGCGGCTATAAACCCGGAGGCAGCTATTTGATCATAAGCGTGGATATATTGACTTCCTAAGGAGACAATATATACAGGAAGAGTTATAGCATTGGTTGTTTTAGTAAAAACAAGAGCTAAGACAAACTCATCCCAGGCCAGGAGAAAAGTAAAAATCCCTGTAGCCACCAAACCAGGCGCGGATAGGGGAAGAATAATTTTCCATAATGCCTGAAGTCGGGTACATCCGTCAATTCTGGCTGCTTCTTCCAACTCACGAGGAATAGTAAGAAAAAATCCTCTCATAATCCAGATGACGAACCCCAGGATAAAAGCAATGTAGAGTATAATCAGGTTTATCTTGGTATTGTAGAAATTGAAGTTGGCATTGACCTGTATCAGATAATAATCAAGGGTGCGAATAATGACAAAAAAGGGAATAACCAGAGCTATAGTGGGTAGCATACGAATAGCGATTAAAGACATAACGATACTATTTTTGAAAGGAAATTTCAATCTGGCTAAAGCATAAGCAGCCAGAGTGCCAAAAATTAAACAAATAACAGTTACACTCCCGGCAACAATAAGACTATTACGAAGAGCATATACAAACCGCTGACCAATATGGCTGCTCATATCAAACATAGCTTGAAAGTTCTTGAGAGTAGGGTTTTCAGGAAACCAGCTGGTGGTGCGATCAGAAAGTAGTTCCTTATAAGGGAAAAGGCCGGAAATAAATAGCCAGCTAAAAGGAGCAAGAGTCCAGATGACAATGATGATAACCAATCCATACAATATTACCCGGGATACATACTTTCTTACCTTACTTTTTCTAATCCCCATTTAATAAATTTCCTCCGAATGAAGTAACTTCACATAAATAAGAGCTATACCTAATATAAATAGAGCTACTAAAAAAGAGAGAGCGGAGCCTTTACCAAAGTGTAAAAACTTCATCCCTACCTCAAAGGTGTAAACACCCATAACCCTGATGGAGTATTGCATTAAAATATAGATGATGTCAAAAACTCGGAATAATTCCATAGTTCTTAAAACCAAAATAACAAGTAATACCGGCCGAAGCAAAGGGAAAGTTATATGCCAGAATTGAGACCAGGCGCCTGCTCCATCAATCCCAGCTGCTTCATAATAGTTGTCTGGTATGGGCTGCAGAGCAGCCAGAACTAACAAGGTTACCAGGGGAGTAACCTTCCAGGTATCTGCCAGGATAATCATATGAAGAGCAGTGCTGGCTCCTACCCATTCCATAAAGCTGCCAACTAAGGGAATATTCTGGAAGGGTACACCAAAACCCAGCCAGACCGCATCATAATCAGCAGGAAATATATGTAATACCTTCATCAAGCCATTGAGAGCTCCAAAACTTGACCCGGCATAAATCCATTCCCACATACGGGCATTAACAACAGTGGGTAGAGCCCAGGGAAGCAACATAATAGATCTAACAAAAGGCCTACCTATAAATCTTTTATTAAGAACCAGAGCCATACCGATGCCAAGAATTAATTCAATAATCAATGAAACAACGGTAAAATAGGTAGTGAGCCTAACAGCGTTCCAGAATAAAGGGTCTTTGAAACAATAATACAGATAATTACTAAAGCCAATAAATTCACTAGAAATACCTCCAATTACTGGCTCCGCCTTATAAAAGCTAAGATAGAAAGCAAAAACGAGTGGTCCAATAACTACGCATACGATAATCAAAATGCTTGGCAGTAGGAGTATAGAAGCTAACCGTTCTGAACTGAGTTCTCCTACCCTTCTTCTCATAAGCCCACCCTCTCATTAAGAAAAAAGGAGGAGGATTTGAAATCCTCCTCCTTTTTCCAGTCTTATTATAATCCCATTTTTATAATCCCATCACCGCTTCAATCTCTGCTTTAGCCTTATCCAAAGCAGCCTTAGGCTTCATCTTCCCTTCTAAAGCTAGGTGAATGTATCTTTGCAGGATAGAGGAAACTTCTGGATAGGGAGGAACCTTTGGTCGATGGTGCACACTGGCGATCTCTTTTGCCTTAATATCTATCACCGGATCCATCGTCATAGCATAAGCGCTGGTCTGGACTGAAGTCCACACAGGCATTTCAGTAAGATAGGCTCTCTGAACTATGGGACTGGTAATGTATCTGAGATACTTCCAGGCTGCTTCTTTATTCTTGGAGTTAGCTAAGATAGCTGCTCCCTGGAATCCACTAACGGAAGCACTGTCGTAGGGATACTTACCCAATACATCCTTACTTACAGGAAGTAGACCCATTTTTCCAGCTCCCACTACTTTGGAAACAGCCGGATCATTCATCGAACCATACTGGAATGTCCAGTTAGAAGTAAAAGCTGCATTACCAGCAATGAAATCATCCCTAGCCGCTGGCTCATCATTGGTCAGAGCTTTTGGATTAGCCAATCCCTCATCTAGAAGCATAACCATAAACTCCAGAGCTTTTAGACCAGGACCAGTATTAAATATAGGTCTTCCTTTCTCGTCGAAAGTATCTCCTCCAAAAGCCCCCGTTAGCCAGACATACTCGCAAGTTAAGCCTTCTTTTTGATTCCAGGAGTCAGTCCAGGGATATTTAACGATGCCCTTTTTCTTCATGGCCTTCATCTGCTCAACCATTTCTTCTAGAGTCTTGGGAGGACCGGTAAAGCCAGCTTGCTTGATCATATCGATGTTGTAAAAGAAAAGTTGAAAGTTGGCCAGGAAAGGCATCGCCCAGGTTTTACCGTCGAAGACAAAAGCGTCCATGATTGCCGGAGCAATGTCCGCTCTTACTTCGGGGGTAATGTAGTCATCAAGAGCAACGCAGAAACCTTTAGAGGCGAATTCAGCCGTCCAGATAAGGTCCAGGGAAAAAACATCATAGGTAGGAACAGGAGCCACTGCCGAAAGCACTACTTTCTCATGTTGCTCATCGTATTTAACAAACTCCAGATTAACCTTGATGCCGCTGAGTTCTTCAAAAAGGTCAGCCATATCGCGAACTTCATCAGGCTGATAGGCAGCCTGAGCCATATAAATGACATTTATCTCCTCAGCTGCCAAAGCTGTAAACGCTCCACTCACCAACATCATTCCAATTATCAAAAAGACCACCATAAGTCTCTTCATTTTGTTGTTACCTCCTTGCTTGCTGTTACTTCCCTTATTGAATTTCTATTCCTTCTTTATTCGTTTCTCACCCCCTTTACCGTTATTCTTTAAGACTACTCCGGGTCTCCGCCCTTGTTCCGAGGCATTATCCATTCTTTTATACATAATATTCTTAGTATATTGAGCAATTTTTATGCCAATTTCGCTTAAAATAAAAAACAACAGGGGCACTCAGATCTCTCTAAGTGCCCCTAATAAAAGCATCTGGCTATCTTGAAAAACCAAAATAATACCATTGCCTAAATATTTTTCTCTTTCTCCTCCTGGTTCTTTTCGTCCAATCTATATCACCGACCATAAGCCAATAAACTCTGTGACTGTGTTAGTACTGAGGAAACAAATATGTGGTTCATTTGAATCACTTTACTGGCTCAAATAACCTATCAACAAATACCAAATTTTCTTATCCGATAACGCAATGTATTCCGGCTAATATCCAGAAGCTTTGCAGCCCTACTCTGATTTCCCCTGGTCATCTTTAATGCCTCCCTGATTAAACTTTTTTCCACCTTTTCCAGAGCAATACCCTCTGGTGGAATGTGAATCTCCATCTTGTCGGATTCTTTTTTCAGATGTAAAGGTAGGCTTTCAGGCAGGAGGGTATTTTTAGAGCCAAGGATAACTGCACGTTCTATGACATTCTCTACCTCTCTTACATTACCCGGCCAATTATAGTTCATCAACATATCCATAGCCTGAGGAGAAACTCCCTTTATATTCTTGCCTGACTCTCGATTAAACTTTTGCAAAAAATACTCCACTAAAAGAGGGATATCCTCTTTATGTTCACGTAGAGGGGGTATGTTGATAGAGATCACATTTAAGCGATAGTACAAGTCTTCCCTAAGTAAACCGCCCTCCAGTGCTTTCTTTATATCACGATTAGTGGCTGCTATTACCCTTACATCTATTTTAATAGTTTTTATACCGCCTACCTGCTCAAATTCTTTTTCCTGTAGTACCCTTAGTAATTTGACTTGCAGCATGGGACTCAACTCCACAATCTCATCCAAGAAAATAGTGCCCGCATTGGCCAGCTCAAACTTACCTGGTTTATTAGCTACAGCGTCAGTGAAGGCGCCTTTAACATGCCCAAACAATTCACTCTCCAAAAGACCTTCTGGGAGAGCAGCACAGTTTACATGAATAAAGGGTTTCTCTTTTCCGGAGCTATTAAAATGAAGGGCCCGTGCCACTAGCGTTTTCCCAGTACCGGTTTCTCCTTGGATAAGAACAGTAGCCTTAGTGTTGGCTACCTCTCTTAGTATCTTGTATATTTCTTGCATCTGGGAACTTTTGCCTATAACATTATCCAACTTGTATTTTTCTTCTAATTCTCCTCGGAGGTATCTATTTTCCCTGACTAAGGTTTTCATCTTGAGAGCATTAGCTACAATTATTTTCATTTCATCTTTTTCAAACGGCTTCAATAAATAATCATAAGCTCCTTCTTTCATTGCTTTTACTGCCGTTTCCACTGTTCCGTAAGCAGTAATCATAATCACTGGTATTTCTTTATCGCTCTCCCTGATTTTCTTTAATAGATCTATGCCACTTAAACCAGGCATCTTCATATCTGTAAGCACCAAATCGAAATTTTCTTCTTCTACTTTCTGGAGAGCTTCTCTTCCATCCTTGCTCGTAACAATCTCATATCCTTCTTTTTGTAATATCATCTGAAGTACTCGGCGCATCTTTATCTCATCATCCACTACTAATATCTTACCCTTTGGCATGCAGATCATCTCCATTTCTGTAACTAAGCGGCTAGTGGCAGAAAAATTTTAAAGGTAGTTCCTTTTTCTACCTCACTCTCCACTTCAATAAACCCTTTATGATTTTCTATAATTTTATGCACTATAGCTAGTCCCAGCCCGCTCCCTTCTTCCTTAGTAGTAAAAAACGGATTGAAAATCTTATCCCGAATTGAAACAGGAATACCTTCTCCACTATCAGTAATCTGGATCTGGAGGAGAGAGGGATGATACTTCTCTTCAGCATCGTCTGCACGTCTAACGGTAATCCTCAGTTCTCCTCCCTCAGGCATTGCCTGTAAGCTATTTAGAACTACGTTTAATAGGGCTTGAATGATTTGCTCAGGGTCGCCCATCAGTAGAGGTAGATTCTTACTAGACTCTACCTTAATCTTTACATCGGGAGTAACTTTTTCCTGGCTGGCTATTAACTGGATGGTTTTGTTTATAATCTCATTTACATTAACCTCTTGTAGATTTGGAGGAGTAGGCCGAGCAAAACTTAAGAACTCGGTGATTACTCTATTTAGCCGATTTACTTCCTCTATGATAAAGGTAGTTAATTCCTGATATTCATCTCTAGTCTCTACCGGTTTAAATTCGTCGCGTAACATCTGAGCAGAACTCTTAATCACTCCTAGAGGATTCCTTATTTCATGTGCTACTCCTGCAGACATCTCTCCCAGAGCAGCTAATTTCTTCGAACGTTGCAATTGTTCTTCTAATTGCTTAATCTGAGAAATATCCCTAAAGACAGCAATAACTCCCAATGCTCTATGATTATTATCTCTTAGCACCGAAGTGCTTACCTGCAGAGGGATCATTTTATTACCTGGATTCTTATCCAGCATCTGGATGATGGTTACCTCGTGACCCACATATGTCTTTTCTGTCTTGAGAGTCTTAGCTAAAAGCCTGCTTAATCCCTCTATTCGTCTTATGTCGTGAAGGGAGACGTCCTTTAGCTCCTCCGACGATAGATTTAAGATCCTCTCTCCTACTGCGTTAAGTGTGGTTATTTTACCATCCAGGTCCATAACCATAACCCCGCTATTCATACATCTTAAGATATTATCGTTATATTCATTCAGATAGATTAACTTTCGATTGCTTTCTTCTAACTCCTTGGTAGCCAGCGCTATTTCTCGTTTTAATTCCTTGTTAAACTGTTTTACCTTCTCATACAGCTCTAGATTCTCTTTGTTAGTTTTCTCTAACTCTTTGTTGGCTCTTTCTAGCTCCTTATTAGATTCCTCCAGTTCCTTATTAACTAGCTCTATTCTATTTTCTAGCTTTGCATGAGCCTCCCGCAGCTTTTTCCTCATCTCATTGAAAGTGCCGGCAAGGACACCTATCTCGTCTTGCGTATCGATAATAATCTCCTGATCCAGGTCTCCTGCAGAAATGGCAGCAGCTCCTCTTACAAGCTTTGAGATAGGTCGAGAAATAAGATGCTCGGCTATAAGGTAACCTAGGAATAGAGCTAGAAAAACCCCCAGACCACCAATTATTAACAGCCTATTCCTTGCCTGACTGGCTAAACTTATCATACCCCTTTTGGGTAAGCTGACCATTATCATACCCAAAAGAGTACCGTCTTTCCGCAGTAAAGGAGTTAACCCAATCTTGTAGAATTCATTAGCAATGACCATATTATCCACTAATTTCTTTTTCTTTAACAACACCTCATTTAATAGCTCAGGTTTTAAAGAAAAGCTTTCTGAGGGTAAAGTAGTTAGCGACAGTTCCTCTCCTGTAAATAGAGAGATATCGGCCGTGGTTATCCTCTTCAACTCCTCTATAAAGTTCAGATCTAAGAGATAACTCGCTTGCATCATGCCGATTATCTCGTTAAACTTTTCGAGAGGTACAATTGCCCAGATACCAATCTTAGAACCTCTGCCACCAAGATATACTTCAGAGCTACCGTTTAATACCCTCTGCACTAAATACTCATCCACCTTACTTTCCTCTACACCCTCCTCAGCAGCGGTAAATAACTCTCCTGCTGACTTAGCAGTAGCGAATAATTTTCCTGATGTATCCATTATCTCTAAAGAGGCAAGACCACCGCTCTTTCTCAGAGCCATTATCTCTCGCCTCACCATGTGCTTCATGCCATAACTGGTATAATCCACCACTTTCTTTGAGCCAGCATATAAAGAAGTTAACTCCAGAATTTCTCTTTTTTTCTCCTCAACGGAGTTTTCTACTCCTTCTATTATATTCATAGTTTGCTCATGCAAAGCCTGCTCCAGCTTATTTCTTATTAACTGAGACGAACTATAGATAGATATAATTCCCACGATAGACACTACCCCTATAAAAGCGATAACCAGTTTCTTCTTAAAACTTAGTTTTCTTAGTATCATTGTTCTCTTCCTCTTGATTTCCTTATCTCTTTTACTGCCTTGTCCAGAGCCTCTTTAGGAGTCAATTTTTTCTTTAAAGCGAGAAAGATATATTTTTGCATAATAGTGGAGACCTCATAATAGTCAACCAGCTTTGGTCGGTGGTGAACACTGGCTAACTCTTTTACTTTAAGCTCCATAACTGGATCAATACTCCGTACCTCAGGATCATTTTGTATAGACAGCCACACCGGCATCTCCTCTAAATGAGTCCTTTGAACTTCAGGTGCGGTGATAAATCGGATGTATTGCCATGCTTCATGAGGATGCTGTGAATTAGACATTATAGCCAATCCCTGAAATCCACTTACAGAAGAGCTGTAATACTCATACTTATCATAAAACTCTTCCGCTACCGGCAAAAACCCTATCTTGCCAGCACCGACTATATTAGAGACTTCTGGATTATTCATAAAAGCATAGAGAAATGTCCAGTTAGAAGTAAAGGCAGCATCACCTGAGATGAAAACATCTTTGGCTAAAAGCTCGTCGGCTTCTAATGACATAGGATTTGCTGATCCTTCATCTAACAGGTTAACCATGAACTGCAGCGCTTTTAAACCAGGACCATTATTAAATATAGGCTCTCCCTTTTCACTAAAGGTATTTCCACCAAAGGCACCAGTTAACCAGATATACTCACAGACCAGAACTTCTTTTTCCCTCCAGGAATCAAACCAGGGATGCTTAATAATTCCCTTTTGTTTCATCACCCTCATCTGATACTCTAGTTCTTCCAGTGTTTTTGGTGGACGGCTAAAGCCAGCTTCAATTATATAATCCATGTTGTAAAAAAAGAGGTGGAAATTGGCCAAAAACGGCATAGCCCAGATTTGATCAGCATATATAAAAGCATCCAGAATAACAGGAGCTATATCTTTCTTCATAGCTGGGGTCAATTTATTATCTAAGGGCAGGACAAAATACTTTCCTCCAAATTCGGCTGTCCAAATTAAGTCGAGCAGAATTACATCATATTTAGAGATTGGCTTTTTAGCCTCTGCAACGATCTTCTCGTATTGATCGTCATAATTCTCAAAACTAATGTTCACCTTTATGCCTGTTTCAGCTTCGAAAGAACGAGCCATCTCTATATACTCATCTGGCTGATATCCTGCCTGAGCCATGTAGAGGACGTTAATCTCTGCCATAGAAGGTATGGCAGAGATTAAGAGTACAGTCATTATAGTCAAGGTATATAATAGTTTCCTTGTTGTTCTCTTTATTGCGTCTATTCTCCCTATAAGCATTTTACATTCAATGCCATTCTTTCCTCTTTTTGCAGGGCTTAAGGTCTTTAAGAAAATTATACAGCAAAAGTAGATTATTATCAAATATTTTTTTTGATAAGAACCAGGAATGGATTAGAATTGAGCCCGTCGCTGAGCAGAATTAGTCAAAGGCTACTGTACAGCGGCGAACCGAAGGTGTGTGACTGGCATCGAAAGATGCCGGGGTGAAACTACCGCAGGTACACAGACAAAATTGTCCTGAGGCATTCCTTGATAACAATCCCAAAAAATTATTGAAATTCCGATACTACAAATTCAGACAGCTAAGACCCTAATTTCCTTCTTCTCGTTACAAATACTACTGCGCCCACCAAGAGAGGAAATATGGAGAAAATGTATAGTGATTGCGTATTCTCCTTTTTTACCAAGCGCACCTCTCTTCTACCTCCCTGGAAGAATTCTCCTTCCCTTTTTTCCAGATTAATTTCATAGCTTGCCTTTTCTAGAGTAGGTGCAAGGTCAAGCTTATATCCTTCAAAAGTAGCTTGCCTATCAAACATCTCCTCCGGGTTAAATTCTACAATTTCGTATCCTAATTCAGGGCCCGGGATTTGCTCCACATAATAAGGAACTCTTACTATTCTCTGGAGAGTCTCTTTTCCCTTTGAGAAGAGGAGGGTTACGTCTTTAATAGCCTGAATATGAACCCATCTCCATTTTTCCTCTCTTCCCGGGTTCTGGGGATCTAGCAATTTGTTATAGTAAAGTTCATTATATTCATCCTGGATAAAGGGACTGAAGTAAAGAGTATTCTTGCCCGCGGCATAAATTAACCAGCTAGGGTCATCGCAGGCTTCTCTCCTTGTCCATCTATTTCCGGGGATAATTTCATATCCTGTTCCCCCTGTTCTTCTGGAGGTAAAAGTAACAAGCTCCTTCTCACTATCCTGGACAATAGTCCCATCTTCTGCTCTTATTCTTATTTTGTAGCGACCAAGGGGCAAATTAATGACATAATCTTTTTTGGGTGCAGTAACATAGAATATAGGTGGTGCGGGTTGTTTCGGTTCCCGGGGTATGCTTTTTTCAATCTCCTCTATGGTAAACTCCTCTCCCTTATCTCTTCTTTCCTTTATTTCATTAAGAAACTCATCGATATTTTTTTGGTATTCTGTCTGTGCTGTATAGAACTCGCTGATTTGCTTATAATACTCTTCAATGGCCTGGGTGAATTTCTCAAAATAGGCGTGAGCTTCTTCACCTTGATAAAAGATGGCACTCTCCCCCCAGTATCCTTCCGGATAATAAAGAGTGTTATCTTCTTTTTTCAGGGCTTTGATTACCTGTCCTCCTTGTAATATCTCCAGTGTTCCCTGTACTTTCTCATTCAAAGCTTGAAAGCCAGCCACATATTTTCCAGTGATAGGCCAGAAATAGACAAGGGTTATATTGGCAGAAATAGTATTGTCTTTATCAGCAATAAGATAGATAGTATCTTCAGTGTAGGGGGCAAATCCTCCCCCATAACCCTTGCCATTAAAGACATTCAAACCATAGACCAACTGTTCTCTTAATGTGGGTGCCTGAGCCAAGCTTAAGGCAGCCAGGCAAAAAATCCACCCTATAGTTATTGTCAAGAATATAGTGAGTTTTCTCATCCCTTTACCCCCTTTCTTTTAAGGATGAATATAGAAAGCAAAAGCAAGATAGCAGAATAGGCCAGAGAGTAAAGTATATTGAGCCCGTAGAGAAGAGTGTTATCTAAATAGACAGAGTCTATCCCTCTAGTCAGATAGGAAAAAGGAGAAATCCAGTTTATTCCTTGAGAAACTACAGAAAGAGTATCTCCTAAATAGGTTAGAACAGGAGACATATTCTCTTCAGGCATGCCAAGGAGTATGCTCTGACCAATTTGAATGGCTAAGAAGAGAGCCAGTATTCCTACCAGCCAGATAATGGAGTTTCTCATCTTTCCAGTTAGGCAGGATATGAATAGTCCAAAACTAATAATACAGGAAACTGAGAATATAGAAACCAGGATAGTCTTGAGTAACCCATAAGAGAAGCCGAGGTTAGTAAGGAGTGATACTCCCCAGAAATAGACAAGAAAAAAAACGACTATTACCAGGTATGTGAGTATATCTTTAATATACTTTCCTAAAATATAAGTGAAGGAGCTTACCGGTCCATAGAAAAGGACTTCTAGCGTTCCCTGATCCTTTTCTCGCGATATAGAAATAGCGGAGAGGATAGCCAGGTAAAAGGAGATGATGATTACGGAGACAAAGAGCGGGTAGTTTAGAGGGTCTGCTGAGATTAAAATGTCGTCTGCCTTAATGCTATCGAGATAGTTTTTAAGAATGAAAGAGGAAGCGATAAAGGAAAGGAACGCTACTACATAAATTCCCCAACTGCGTAGAGTTGAATATAAATCTCTTTTGCTTAGTGCTTTTACTGTTTGGATAGATAAAGAAAGTCCTTTTTGAGCCATTCTATTTCTCCTATTCCTTGTAGAGTTGTACATCATCTATTGTATCACTAAAATTTCCCTGAGGAGTGTGGAGGGCGAGCTCCAGGATTCCCAATTTCTCGGTTTCCCGGTCTATTTTTATGTTCTCCCAGGGAATAATAGCCTTATTTCTAGCTAGAAAAGCACCTGAATCCCAGAAGAGCTCAATTGGCCCTTCCAGGATTTTCCTGCCCTTGACATAATCTTCTTCGGTTCCTATCCTGGCCCATAGTGTTCCTTCTAGCTCCAAAGATAGAGCAGGGAACTCCGTTATTCCTTCTCCTTTGCTGTTGACAAATCTTATCTCTAGTTGAATTCCATTCTCCAGAGACTCACTGAAAACAATTATGCTTTGCAGGTCTGGGATTTCCTTACCTTTCATAGATATGTCTACTATATTCTCGCCTCTTTTCACCTGGATATCTTTGCTGAAATCATAGTAGTTAGGAGCAGCAGCCTTCAGGGTATAAGAGCCAGGTTCAATGCCAGTTAGATAATAAGTCTTGGTGGGATATCTATATTTGAGGGTAGATTTGCCGTCAACTACAATTCTGATTTTCCAGACCGGGTCACCACTCAGAGTATCCACTGCTCCTCCTCTAACCTCCCCATACTTCCCTCCTGTCCAGCGAGGAATTAGTACTGCCAGCAAAACCACTATAACAACAACTATTATTATACCAGGATATACAATGGATTTTTTCATTCTGCTGCCTCCTTCTCTTTCTCTGTCAGTAAGGAGATATTTTTTTCAGTAATAGTTATAAATGCTTCTTCCAGGCTCATTTCTTTCTTTTTTATACCCAGGACAACTCCTCCCTGCCGAGAAATAGCTTCTGAGATTTGGGCTCGATAGTCTTTATCTGCTTTTATTTTAATAGTCAGAAGATTCTTCTCTCTCTTTAGTCCCTTGATGAAATCAAAGGCAGCCAGGGTATCTATAATCTCTTTCTTAGCCTCAGTAAGTTCTATCTCCAGTTCTACTACATCAGTTAATCTCTTTCTTAGATTATCCATAGTATCTTCTGCCAGGAGTCTTCCCTTGTTTATAATGCCTACTTTTCCACATAGTCTTTCTACTTCAGAAAGCAGATGGGAGGAAATAAATATAGTTCTTCCTTTTTTGTTTTCTTGCTCTATAAGGTCTCTTATCTGTTTTATTCCTGTAGGGTCTAGCCCGGAGACCGGCTCATCCAGGAGTAAAAGCTGGGGGTCATGTAGAAGTGCTCTGGCGAAACCAAGCTTTTGCTGCATACCGCGGGAAAAAGCTCCTAATTTTCTGTTTCTTACCTCCAGGAGATTCACCGCTTCCAGAAGTTGGTCAATTTTTTTCTTTCTATTCTTTACTCCATAAAGGTCAGCAAAGAAGTTAAGGTACTCACCGGCAGTCATTTCTTTATATAAGTATTGTTTTTCAGAAACGACTCCCATCTTTTTCTTGATGCTGAGAAAATTTTTAGTTATGTTCTGACCAAAAAGATAGACTTCACCTTGAGTTGGTTTTAGTATGCCCAAAAGCATCAGAATAGTGGTAGTTTTACCCGCTCCATTGGGTCCTAAGAATCCATAGATTTCTCCTTCTTTAACTTCAAGGCTCAGATTATCTACTGCTTTGAACTCATTGTATTTCTTAAGAAGGTTCTGAGTTCTGATCATTCCTTCCCCCTTTTTTGTATTCATTGTTCGTGGTTGATTGTTTATTGACCCATTAGGTAACTGGTTTGTTTTTTGCCGATGAACTATAAAGAGCTATCCGCTACGGTTTTACACTTTTCGCTATTAGATCCACCCTTTCTTACGCTATGGTCCTTCCTTTTCCACTATATGCTCTAGGCTAAAGAAAGGGGAATATTCTTTGGCAAAATTATGACTAAGGCTTACAAAAATATCTTAGAATAATTCCCCATCTCTACAAAAAAACTTATTTGCTACAATATAGCAAAGCAATTTTTTTTGTCAAATACCGCTCCAGTTTTCGGAATATTTTCTCTGAGGGATTTTTGGGAAAACTGGAGGGAGTCAAGTAATTGACATCAATTAAGATATAATATAATAATAAAAAAGGGAGAAGTCAAGCCAGAAGAAGGTAAAAAGAGAGCCAGGAGGGAGATGAGAGACAAGAAGGCCGGGGACTGGGACAAAGAGAAGCTCTCCAAAAACAGAAATAAAGATTAGTTTCTCTTTTTGGGGAACCTTGAGGGAAGAATGAACCGCTCAATGTAACTGAGGAGAGAGAAAATGAAAATAGGTGTTTTTACAGCTTTATTTCAGAATCGCAGTTTCGAAGAAGCGCTGGATATGATTAAACAGTTCGGGATAGATGTAATAGAGGTGGGAACAGGAGGTTTTGTGGGGAATGCTCATTGTAATGCATCTCTTCTACTTACTGATGAGATGAAGATTACACAATTTAAAAGAGTAGTAGAAGAGCGAGGTTTGTTTATTAGCGCCTTCAGTTGTCATGGTAACCCCTTGCATCCACAAAAGGCCATCGCTGACAAGCATCAGCAGGATCTGCGTGATACTATAAAATTGGCGGAGAAGTTAGGGATTGAGAGGATAAACTTGTTTGCTGGCTGCCCGGGTGATTCAGAGAATTCTAAGTATCCTAACTGGCCGGTTTGCCCTTGGCCTGATGATTATCTGGCTATCTCTAAATGGCAATGGGAGGAAAAGATTATACCATTCTGGCAAGAAGAAGTAAAGTTTGCCCGCCAGCACGGCATACACAAGTTATGTTTTGAAATGCATCCTGGTGACTCGGTTTATAATCCAGAGAAGCTGCTGCGGCTGCGTGAGGCAGTAGGTGAAGAGATTGGCTGCAATTTCGATCCCAGCCATCTATTCTGGCAGGGAATAAACCCTATAGCTGCCATCAGAAAACTGGGCCAGGCCATATACCATGTTCATGCTAAAGATGTCAAAATAGATCCCTTCAACACTTCAGTTAACGGGGTACTTGATACCAAACACTATTCTGAGGAAATGAACCGTTCCTGGATCTTTCGCACTGTAGGCTATGGTCATGGCTACCAGTTCTGGAAAGATTTCGTTAGTACTCTACGATTAATAGGATATGACTATGTGTTAAGTATTGAGCATGAAGATAGTTTAATGTCCTCACGGGAAGGGCTTGATAAAGCGGTTACCTTCTTAAAAGAGATAGTGCTTACCGAAGAGTGCCAGAAAATGTTCTGGGCCTAAACCAGATTTAAAAGAGATTCTGTCAGGAAGGAGGGCTAAAGAAAATGGCCAAGAAAGTGGGATTTGTTACTATGGGTGAGACAGAGGCAAAGCGAGGAAAGATACCTGAAATCGGTGTGGGGATGCTCGGTTATGCCTTTATGGGCAAGGCTCATAGTAATGCTTGCAAAAAAATGCCCTATATTTTTTGGCCACCCCCAGCTATTCCTAAATTGATTACCATTGCTGGCCGGGCAGAAGCGAGGGTGGCTGAGGCAGCACAGCGCTATGGATATAAAAGTTATTCCACTGATTGGCACAGCATGATGGATGATGCCAGAATAGAGCTCTTCGATAATGCCGGACCTAATAACATGCACGAGGAACCTTGTGTTGCCGCAGCACAGGCAGGCAAGCATATTCTCTGCGAGAAACCCTTAGCTCGTAATGCTGCTGAGGCTAAAAAGATGTTGGAGGCGGTTAAAAAGGCAGGAGTAAAACATATGTGTGGCTTTAACTACCGCTTTGCACCGGCAGTAAGATTAGCCAAAGAGCTTATTGATAAGGGTGCCATTGGTCAGCTCTATCATTTTAGAGCTCAATATCTGCAAGAATGGATTGTTGATCCTGAATTTCCCCTGATATGGCGGCTAGATGAGAAAGTTGCCGGTAGTGGCGCCCTGGGCGATTTTTCCCATATAATTGACCTGGCCCGTTTCTTAGTTGGTGAACCTAAATCAGTAAGTGCACTTACTAAAACGTTCATCAAGGAGAGGCCCTTGCCTGACAAACCAGATAAGCGTGGAAAAGTTACTGTTGACGATGCCTTTGAAGCGATAGTAGAATATGAAAATGGTGCAGTAGGAACCTTAGAAGGTTCCAGATTCTGCCCGGGAAGAAAGAATTACGAATATTTTGAGGTTAATGGAGCTAAAGGTAGTATTTTCTGGAATCTGGAGAAATTAGACGAATTAGATGTGTACTTTGATGAGGAAAGATATATGGAAACAAAGGGCTTTCACAAAATTTCAGCTACAGAGTCTTACCATCCCTTTTACGATAAATGGTGGCCTCAAGGTCATCTCCTGGGTTGGGAAAATACCTTTGTCAATCAGCTTCACCATTTTATCGACGCCATAGTGAATGATAAAGAAGTGGCGCCCTATGGGGCTACTTTTGAAGACGGGTATAGGGCAGCGGTGATATGCGATGCCATTCTTAAGTCGGCCAGTCTTGGCAAACGTATGGAAATCAAATATTAACCATCTTGAAGTTTAAGAAATTTTATGAATGGTAGGCAAGGTAAAAAGAAGAATTCTCTCTCCCTAAGAGGAAAGGGCCGGAGTGAGATACGAACAACATACGCAATACGCATCACGCACGACGCAATACGAAATAGCCGAGACCCGAGGAAGGTTTTATGAGTAGAGAGAGTACTACCGTAACTTATCTTTTGACCCCTAAGGTAGAATCTATTGAGAGGGTGGCTGATCTACTCCTGGCTGAGATGACCAGTGGGATGCAGTATATATCCACCCGTAAAGGGGTAGAGATGTACAAATGCGAAGATAGACTGCCTTACATAGATGGCTTGGTTAAAGGAGAGATTCTTTCCATCCAGAAGAAAGAAAATAATAGTTTTCTGGTTAAGCTATCTTTTCCTGTCACTAATCTTGACCCAGACCTGGGTGGGATATCTAATCTTTGGGCCATGGTAGCTGGCGAGGTGTTCAGTCTTTACTTTATTGAAAAAGCAAAATTTCTGGAACTCGAGCTTCCCCCCTCTTTTATAAATCATTATGAAGGCCCTCAATTTGGGATTGATGGAATAAGAGAAATTCTGCAGGTAAAGGATAGACCCCTAATGGGAGCTATCATAAAGCCAAATTTAGGTTTGAATCCAGAAAGAACAGCAGGGGTGGTTTCTATTTTGGCTAAAGCTGGATTTGACTTTGTAAAGGATGA
>NJBQ01000043.1 GCA_005223095.1 Candidatus Aerophobetes bacterium Ae_b3a | reverse complement strand
ATTTTTATTTGATTTTCTAAAACCTTAAAAGAATTACCAGGAGAATTAAAAAATCAAATAAAAATTCAATATAGAGCATTTAAAATTTTTCTATATTGAATTTTTATTTGATTTTTTAATTCTCCTGGTAATTCTTTTAAGGTTTTAGTTTCTATTATTTCTATATGTCCCCCTTTAGATTCTCCTATTCTTTGTCCACTTAGCCGGCAGACTTGAAATGGTTTAATATTTTCTGGATCTACCTTATCAAATCGGACTTCTCTACCGCCATATTGAATAGGTCTGCAACAACCACAAAAAGAACACTGAAGATAAGTCATCTCTTTCATCAGACTTCACCTACTCTTAATTATTGAAGATATTTTTCCTCAAACTTAGGCCAGTATTTTTGTTTATATTTCCGTAGGTCATATATATCAAAGTGTTCACCCTGTCCTAGATTTCTTTAATCTTCGTTTTGCCTCACTCTTATTTGAGGCTTCAAAAGCCTCAAAACTCGATTTTTAAGCCAAACCCCGGAAAATTGACGCTCATAGAACCTCATTTAGCTGTGAGCATTGCACTATCTTTCTAAAAAATAAAGCCAAAGATTTTTACGAAGACTTAGATAAAATTAATATAACCAAGGAATCAAGGGAAACCTCTTGAGATGAATCTTGCAAAAACTGAGAACTTCGAGAATTTCCCCCCCCCAAAAAAAAGTACAAAAGGATATATTAACTGCTTTTTCCTGCTAAATTTCATGGTTAATTGGAAAGCAACAATGTAAAACTCAATAATATAAGGTATACCTCAATTAAATGGGCATTTAATTTTCTTGTATCTGCTTTAGGTATTGACATTTTCGAATGTTATGATATACTTATGACATATGAGGTTTTTTGGGAGAATATATGATATCACTAACTGAAAAAAGGATCCTAATCGGAATGCCCGCGGAACTACAAAGGAAGTTAGATAGAGAAGCAAAAAAGAGGAGAATTTCGAGATCCGGGCTAATCAGAATGGTTCTTTCTGAGTGGCTGGAGCGAGAAGGGGAAAAAAAGCGAGGAAGAAAACCTAAAGAGATGAGGTAGAATAAATGCTCACTAAATCGGAGCTTTTGCGACGTACTAAGGTATCAGAGGAGTTATTTCAGTACTGCCTGGATACGAGGCTAATCCCTCGTCCAGACCAGATTGTGTGGCTCAATCCGCCCTCTGAGTTGGACTGTTTCCCGGACTACGTCCTAGGGGACCTGATGCATATGGACTTTCTGAAAAAGTGTGAGGTCTCCTCGCTCTGGGAAATCAAAACCTTCCTTTTGGGAGCAGAGGGAATCGTAAGGTATGAAGTGGAGATGACAAGGAGATTCGGAGAGGTGATCCACCAGGAAGTCCACTCAGATGAGGAAAAAGTCAGACAGGATCTATCACGGAGGGGGCAGGAACTCTTTCCGCACCAGAAAGTTCTCAGCAGCACATTTCGGTCCGAGAAGGTTGGCAGCAAGATCTTCATTGTGCTTTCGCGGGTTGTTCTTGAGCCCAAGACGGGACCCTTCAAGCTCGAGATGGAACAGGTAAGTTCAAAAGAAACTCAAAAGAGACTTACGCAGGTCTATAAGCTCGTGACCGGAAGTAGGGCAAGATGAATGAAAATGTACAAGAACTTCATGATTTAAGATCAAGCCAAGAAAGGCCTATCATAACAGGACCATACCTGCGAGTCTCTACGCGGGAACAGGAGAAAGGAAAAACCATTGAGGGACAGAGGCAGTCAATTCTCGAAGAAAAAGAAAAGAGAAACTGGCTGTTTGCGGACTGGTACATTGATGATGGATACAGCGGAGAGCTTCAGGCAAGACCGGGTATGGACCGACTTCTTTTCGAAATCGAAGAGAAAAAGATAGAGGTTGTACCCATGATTGATCCAGAAAGACTTGGGCGCAGTTTCCTAATCCAGAAAATCCTCGAAGCGGAGATAAAAGAAAGGGGTGCTCGGGTCGAATACCTCTCCATGCCTCCGCCAAAAACTGAGGATGAGGAGTTAGCCCAGGACATTCGCGGACTGCTGGGTGGATGGGAGCGATTAAAAATCAGACGCCGGACCATGACCGGAAAACTGATGAAGGCAAAATCAGGGCTCTTTGTGGGTGGAAAATCTCCCTACGGTTTTCGTTACCTTGGAAAGACTAGACAGACACCTGCCTGCTATGAGCCTATTGAGGAACAAATCCACTGGGTGAAGGAGATTTTTCGTTGGTATGCGTGGGAGGGGTTGAGTGCGGAAGCCATTGCCAAACGTCTCAGCAACAGGAAGGTTTTAACTCCGTTTGGCAATCATCTCTGGTGTTCTAGTACGGTGCACTACATTCTCACCAATGAAACTTACGCCGGAATTGCCCACTACAATCGCCATCGGGCCGTGCCCCCTAAGAATCGCCAGACTTCAACCGGCTACCGAAGAATGAAAAATACCTCGCGGGAGATAAGAGCGGAGAAAGAATGGATTTCCATTCCGGTGACTCCCATTATTGATCGAGACCTATGGGATCGTGTGCAAGTCAAATTAAGACGAAATGCGAAAACCTCACCCCGCAACACTCGTCATCCCTATTTGCTACGAGGTAAAGTAGTTTGTGGGATTTGTGGATCTCCTTGCTACGGATCTGTATCCAGGTCGACATTGCGTTATCAATGCGGAAACCGTCACCGAATGTTCCCTCAGCCCAAAACCTGTTCTGCCAGGTCAGTAAGCGCCTCTACGCTTGACTCCACAATCTGGCAAAGTCTTTGTCAAGCCCTTTCTCATCCAGATTCTCTCATCTCTGAGCTAAGAAAGGTTCAGGAACAAAGAAGTACAACAGGCGACTTCCGTCAAAAAGAATTCGAAAGGCTGGAACGGGAACTAGAGAAGAGGAAAAAAGCAGAGGAGCGCCTCTTAGATCTCTATACATCGGATGAGCAAATGACGCCGGATCAATACAAGGACCGAGTTGATAGAATTCGCATTGAGAAGCGAGAAATAGAAACACAAAAGCGGCAAATCGAAAGACAGATGAAGAAAACGATTGATCTCAATAAAATTGAAGAGCAGATAAAGTTCCTCTATGCGCATATTAGCTCTCGTCTCGATATGCTGAGTCTCGATGAGAAGAAAAGAATAGTTGACCTGTTGGTGGATAGAGTTATCGTGGTCGGAAATGAAGTGAAGATCGAAGGTATCATCCCACCGCTCGGAAACATCAAAACAAACCGGCCAGACAATGTTGCTATTGCATCCCAATTACCTCAAGAGTCAGTTTAACAGAAGAGAACTCTTAGTCAATTCAATATTTAAGTACGATGAAACTCATTTTGACAAGATTCGCTTTTCGGCTAAGATAGGAGCGGTATTTCAACCATGCCAAATCAAAACGGAGGTGGAAAATGAACAAAGCAGAACTAATCGGGCAAGTAGAAACCTCCCTTGTACTGCGATATGGTAGAAATAAGCCCTGACGTATTAGATCAACTTGAAATGTAAGATGTAGGATATCTTCAGAACCGTGCTATAGACAAAATGGGGCTGAATGCTGATCATGAAACATTCAAAACGCATAACTGGCAAGCGGTTCTGTCCGACTTCAAATTGGGTCTGGCTCACCTTTTAGAACATCGAGGATGAGCAAGGTAAGACAAAGTGTAAAAGGGCAAGCAAAAAAGATGCAATATCGTGAATATGACAAAACAGGAATCAAGGTATCTGCGCTTGGATTTGGCTGCATGCGTTTCCCAACGGAGAGGGGACACGTCAAAGAAGAGGAGACCATCAAAATACTACACCGTGCTATAGACCTCGGAGTAAATTATTTAGACAGTGCGGTCATGTACTGCAATAACGAGAGTGAGACTGTCCTCGGAAAAGCCATTAAGGGCAGACGAGACAACCTTAATATATCAACCAAGAACCACTACAAGGGTGATGACCGTGGCCAATGGCGGAGATTCCTAGACCAATCGCTCCAAAGATTAGGTATCGATCATATCGATTTTTACCATCTGCATGACCTCCGGCTGAGAGAATATACGGATCATCTTTTGCCCAATGGTTCAATGGATGAAGCCCGCAAGGCAAAGGAAAGAGGACTGATCAGGCATCTTTGCTTTTCATCCCACGATGAGCCCGAGAATATAATCAAACTCATAGACACAGATCAATTTGAAGGAATGCTGGTTCAGTACAATCTGCTCGACCAATGTAATAAAGAAACCATAACCTATGCACACAAAAAAGGTTTGGGAGTCGCAGTCATGGGACCAGTGGGCGGTGGACGCTTGGTTCCTCCTTCAGAAAAGGTTCAAACAATGGCTGGCAGAGATGCAGAGTGCACACCTGAGATTGCCATTAGGTTCGTGCTTTCCAATCCTAATGTGACGGTAGCATTATCAGGAATGAGTTCAATCAAAATGGTTGAAGAGAATGTTACCACGGCTTCCCGTTCAGATCCACCAAGTCAAAAAGAAGCCCACCGAGTTTTGGATATACTGGAAAAAAATAGGCGCTTGGAAGGCCTATATTGTACAGGATGCAACTACTGTATGCCTTGTCCTAACGACATAGATATTCCTGCCAATTTCTCAGCCCTCAATCTCTTTAGAGTCTGGGGATTAGAGAAGCTAGCAAAAAGACAGTACGCTGCACTAGTAGACAGAAAAAGAGATGGCGAACCTGTCCCGGGGTGGGCTGAAGCTTGTATAGAGTGTGGTGAGTGTGAATCGAAGTGCCCGCAGAATATTCCGATTGGGAAACGCCTGAGGGAAGTCAGCAAAGCATTATCTCCCAACAATCCTGTTTAATTTATTCGAGCAGCCTGTACATATCTTTATTTGACTCTCTCAAATCCGAATAACGGAGTTGTGCCCTGGTTTACCTTGAAGAAGCGGTTGATGTTGTCAATAAGAAGGAATGCAATAAAGCAGTCACATCAGCCATGTTGTATCTGGCTGATGTCTACCCCCCGGTCTCCCACCAATTGATGAATCCATCTCAACGTGTTCTTAGTTATGTCGATTTTTCACTTATCCACAAGCTCAGTACGGACATCCTCTGGATGTAGCTCAGGCCAAATCTCAGCACTTGTCAATCTGGTTTATGGGAGTCTGATACAAGAGTTAGTCTAGCAGAAGGGACTTGGTCGTCAACTGACGCTTTAAATCTTAAATACCTTTCGTTGACAAGGACATCTTTTGAGCTAAGATGAAAACATCGAATAAGAAGGAAACGAAGAGTGGCAACAAAGATTTTCCTAGTCTTCTAGGTAAGGAAGCAATGCAGAAAAAAGTGAACATCCAAAAGGAGAATCCTTTTCAGCTTGCCCAAGAGTCAAGATTCTATAGTGAGCGTATTAAGGTTGAAACGGTCAATCAGTCCTTTTATCCTTCGGCCTTTGTCTGGCGTGGCCAAAGATACGTTATCAATAAAATAATTCATTCATGGCCGGATTCGGGATATACAAAATCCACCCTAAATAAGAGAGACTGGCGATTGAGGCATCATCGAAATTACTTTGTTGTTGGCATAGATGCTGGACGAGTCTTCAAAATCTACCACGATAGGGGAGTCAAGAAAGAGTCACCCAGAGTATGGATTCTAAGTGAGGAACTGTTCATGAGTAAACCTAGAGAATCGGTTTCTTCAAAGGATGAAAGTTTGAGAGAAAAAGGAAAATGAAAACTAAAAGAGATCCTGTAGCAGCAAGGTCTCTTAAAGTAGAAAATGGCTATCATCTGTCCCAAATGCAAGCACCAATATGACGTAACTCTATTTCAATTTGGCAGTGTCGTTGAATGTGATTGTGGGGCAAGAATAAAGCTTGATGCAAGAAAGGGAATAGTCCTAGAGATACAAAATATCAAAAACAAGGAGGAAGACAGTGAACAAAGCAGAACTGGTAAATGAGGTAAGTGGTGAAGTAGGATTGAGCAAGAGAGAGACTAAAAAGGTGGTTGATGCTATTATTGAGACAATTGGGGATACTCTTGCCGCGGGAGAAAAGGTCACCCTAGTTGGTTTCGGAACTTTTCGAGTTAGAAGTAGGAAAGCAAGAAGAGGAGTAAATCCTCAAACAAGGCAGAGCATTCAGATACCGGCGAAAAAGGTACCTAAGTTCAGCGCAGGCAAAGCTACAAGAGAGAAGGTGCAGTAGGAGGAGTAGGGGAATCAGACCTAGAACTGCACATTGTGTATCGAGTAGCAATAAAGGAGGTATGCATGGACGTCTTGGAGGCTATCGAAAAGAGAAGAAGCGTAAGAGTATATCAGGATAAGCCTATACCGGAGGAGAAGTTAAGAAAGATTCTGGAGGCAGCACGCCTTGCACCTTCGGCACGAAACTCTCAAGATTACCAGTTAGTTGTGGTAAAGAATGAAAAGATGAGAAAGAAAATTGCCTCAGAGGCCACCTCCGAGTCGTTCATCGGCGCTGCTCCGGTAATCATTGCGGCAGTGGCTCTTGATCCGGAGTTTATCATGCCTGGTGGGATCCCTGCTCATCCGGTCGATATTGCCATAGCCGTTGATCATATGACTTTGGTTGCTGTTGAAGAAGGACTTGGTAGCTGCTGGATTGGAGCATTTAAGCAAGGGCGCATAAAAGAGATCTTGGGTATCCCTGATAGATACAGAGTAGTAGTTCTTCTCTCTTTGGGGTATCCTGTGAAGAGCCCAGGGAGAAAACTCAGAAAGCCCTTGAAGGCAATAATCTCTTATGACTGTTTTTCTAAATAAGGCTATAGTTCGAGGCAGGAAGTTGACAGAAGAAACTGGAAAGACATAGAAATGCGAGACAGGGGGATAGTCCATTACTATGTTATGCTCGCAATATGACATATCAGTTTGAGCTAGTAAAACCCTTAGTCAGAGCGTAATTCGACAACTTCAAACAAAAGACCAGCCTGACCCTAATCTCAGTACTTGTCAATTTGGGGAAGGACGAAACGTAGTGGAAATTTCCCGCTGAACTAACACAGGTAGAAAACCCAACGAAGTCAGCTTTCCTCAGCAGCCTCTTCCAGGCAAACTTCTCCACAACCTCACTATTGCAGCCTACCCTTAGAAGTGAGAGTCACGTTGTTTCAGAAACTCCAGTTCTTCGGTTGTTGACTTCCTTCCCAGTATCTCATTCCTATGGGGGAATCTACCGAACCTATCAATGATTACCTTGTGCTTTATGGCATAGTCCAAGAATACTTGGTAGACCTTTCTCATCTCTTGGGCTACTTGCCTGTGAAGTTCTTTGAATTTCTTGACCGAGAGTTTCTGGTCCTCTTGATCCTCTGAGTGTTCTAGCGGAAGATACACAAAAACTCGTTCAACCGGCTTAGGCTTCGTGTCTTCATTTCTATTTACCATTTCTTTGGCGAGCCTCAGTGCCATGTGGTCTCGGGCAAATGCTCGAGCACTTTCTCTAAACATATTTCTTGAGAGCTGATCCACGAGAATTATCATGGCAAGTTTCTCGGATGTATCCCGTATTTCATTCACTATATTGTTTGTGACAGCCTCTAAATCCTCTTTGAATCTCTTCCTTATTTGCCCGTCGAGTTTCTCATTTTCAGTGAACCAGAAGTGCTCTACTCGTTCTTTGAGTACAATTTCTTCGTCGTATGAGATATCTTCGCCAAACCAAAATGACAATATTTCCTTGGCTTTGCGGGAAGTAAACTTCATCTCTGCGTGTTTTCTTGGATTATCCTTAATCAACTTATTACTCTCTCATAGCACTTGTCAACCTGGTTTTGGAGGTATCCGGTGGACATGAGGATCACCCGGACCCCTTGTCTGATGGGTGTTTGGTTGGACTTTTGCGGTACGTGCGAAGTTCCAACCGAAGGGATCAATGTCCCAAACGGCGAGAACGTAGCGTCTCTCCGTATATGCTGTCTTATGCGAAGTCGCACCCCTGCTATTCCGATTCTGCTTTCCCTTGCACGGCAACCCCCTATGAATAACCGGCAACACAATTCCCAGTATGATTGACAACCGGAGTGATGTCGACGAATCGACAGCGCTCTCTCCGTGGGCGATCAGGTTCCAAAGGTAGATTACAATCACTCAAACCACGAGGGTTACAGCAAAAGTGGCTGCGAAACCAATGACTAACTTTTTAGTATTCATTTCTTTGCCGTCCTGCCGTTATCTAACCACGCATGAGCGACCGCAATACCAAGCTATGTACAAAGTTACCTACCACTTATTTAAACGCTCCTTGATATGATCTCCGGTAAATGAGTTTGGAGAGTGAATCGAATTTCCGAACGAGAAATGGGGAGTACTATCACCAGAGACAGTAGATTCTTACCATACCTTATATGCTTCTCTATCCCTCATGGAGCGAGAGCGAGAAAGAGTGACTACTTCAGAGAGCGTATCAGTCTTCTCTTGTCTCCTGTCTTGTGGGGCGATGCCTATCCCATGTTTCTTCACCCTCTCGATTCATTGTGCAGAACCTTCATAACGCCCACCCAAGTACTTTGCAAGGAACTTCTCTGCGACTGCGTAGAATTTGAGGCGGTTTTCTGGTTTGGCAAATCCATGCCCCTCATCGGGGAAGAGCATGTATTCGTATTCAATGCCCTTTTTCTTCATCGCCTCAACGATCTGTTCAGACTCAGCCTGCTTAACCCGAGGATCGTTAGCTCCTTGAGCGATGAGAATGGGGATCTTTATCTTGTCGACCTTGAACAGTGGGGAGCGAGATTTCAAGAACTCTTCCTCAGTATCCGGATTTCCTACCCTTTTGTATATGGTTGCCAGCAAAGTAGACCAGTAAGGGGGGATTGTCTCAATCCAGGTGATGAGGTTGCTGGGACCTACCACATCCACTGCGCAGCAAAAAAGATCTGGGGTAAAGGTAGCTCCAACCAGAGCAGCGTACCCTCCATATGAACCACCATAGATGGCGATCTTCTCTGGGTCGGCAATACCGGCATCAATTGCCCAGTTGACCGCGTCCACCAGATCATCGTGCATCTTCCCGCCCCATTCTTTGTTTCCGGCATTCACGAAGTCTTTCCCATAACCGGTGGAGCCACGGAAGTTAACCTGAAGGCAGACATAGCCTCGGTTGGCCAGCCACTGAGCTTCGGGATTATATCCCCAGGTATCACGGTACCAGGGACCACCGTGCACATTGAGTACCATAGGCAGGTTAGCTCGACCCTTACCTGGAGGATAGGTGATGTAGCCATGAATGGTGAGTCCATCCTGGGATATGAGGGAAATAGGTTCCATTGATGCCAGAGTGTATCTCTTCAAATCAGGCATATGGTCAAAGAGGAAAACCCCTTTCTGGGTTTCTCTCTCAAACGCATAGTAGGACACCGGGCCATTATCCTTGGTGAAAGCCACAAGCCAGGTATCATCAGCATTATCCCGGTCAGTGACAAAGAAATCCCCGTGATCCAGGTTTCCTATGGTCTCAAAATCTTCTCTTATCGATTCATCCAATACCACGAGTTCTTTTCGTGCCCTATAGAAAGTAACAGCCTGGATCTCGTATGTATCTGGATGGATCATCACTCCGCCCACGTCGTACTGCGGATCTTCAGCTATCACTTCTATATTACTAGTGGGAATGTTTAGTTTGACCAGGCGACCGGCGTCTACATCGCGAGAATCAAGAAGATAGATAGAGTCACCATCTTTGGAGAACGTAACTGGACCACTGTTCAAGCTATCCTCCGCAGACCACGAGACCAGTTTTTCCCATTCGGCCGCTTCATTCTTCCGAATCAAGAGGTTAAACCCACCCTCAGGCGTTGCAACCAGGGCCCCCCGCACCTTAAACTGGGAATCCGTTACCCAACCTATGTAGTTACCAGGATTCTTAGCCACAAGTCTGAGTTCGCCGGAACTGAGATCAAGGTGGTACACATCGTGCACTCTCGGATTCTCTTTGTTCATGGCAATGAGGAGTTCATTAGGGAAGTGTTTATTGCGGTCAGTAATCCGAACTTGCACTCCATCAAATGGGGTAAAGTCCTTTATTTCATCCGTCTCTAGGTTTACCCCATAAAGACGCCAGTTCTCGTTTCCACCCACATCTTGAAGATACATGATGTGCTTACTGTCCGCCGCCCAGAAATAGGCGCGTACCCCCCGGTTATCGTCTTTCGTGACAGGTCTGTCATCCTCAGCGCCGACGGTTCTCACCCAAACATTCAACACATTATCTAGAGGAGCGAGGTAAGAGAGGAATTTTCCATCGGGCGAGATTTGAGGGCTAGCTTTGAGTGGATTTCCCAAAAGTACTTTTCGCGGAATGAGTTCACTCTCAGATGCAAGAACAGAAGAGACCAAGAGTGCCACTCCTACCCAAACGAGAACCAGAACTAAAACCCAAGATAGTCTTTGATGTTTCATTGCTTGTTCCTCCTTCGTCTATCAAGTGGCCAAGTCGTCATAACTACCTCTATACGAACTCACCGTCATTATAGCGGAGACGGGGTTAAAAGTAAAATTGCACATCTGCCACCAATTGCCAAAAACCGGCTCGGTCAGGCAGTCCCCGTGCAATTGGGGTAAAAGTACTCAAACCCTGTTCTGTATTAGTGTTAAACCCCATTTTCGGCTAAGGAAGCCCTGTCTAAAAAACCTCCAAAACGACAAAGAGAAAATGGTGCGTCCCTGGGTCAAAGTCTCTCTTTCTCAGTATGAGAAGCTCAATAGGCTAAAAGAAAAGACAGGTAGGTCTCTGTCTGAAATAATCCGAGAAGCTGTGTCTAAGTTCGTAAGGAAGAAAGACCTCGCCGTTAGCACAACTGCCTCGTATCTTCCAAAAGGGACAAGAGACGGGTATAAATCTGTATCAGCCTATTTTCTCAGATTTGACTGGAATCTTTTGGAGGAAATCTCAAGGAATACAGGAAGGTGTAAGACTGAGCTTATTAGGCAGGCTGTGGATGAGTACATAGGAAAGTGAGTATGGATCAATGATAGGCTCATTCTGTCTTGATGGATCTCAGGCATGCATAACCAGGCACGAGTGGTTAGCCCGCAACCAACCCTCGCCAAAAAAAGCTCTTCTAGCGCCAAATCTTAGCACTTGTCAATCTGGGTTTTGGAGGGTATGTGGGGGATAATCGGCGTTGTATTGGTTACTGGACTCTTATATATGTCGCCAGGAATATTTGGAACAGCAAGACCGGTCTTGTCACGGCCACGGCCAATTCAACTGATGCCAAGTACCTCGGCTAGCCGCTGGGAACTCGCCATAAGCATACCAAACTAGTTCTTTTCCGGGACAAGCAACGTTAGAATAAATTGTTCCTGCTTCTTTTGAGCTTTGCTCTATTTTTGAGTCTTTTAAAATCTGAATGAGATTTTCAGGTAATTTGTCAAAAGCTTTATCTTTGAGAAGTTCCTCTGTTCTCTGCAGTCGGTCCAGAGAACTTCTGCTCCCATTCTGGAATCCATCCGGGATTCTGGAAGCGCAATAGTGGTTAGTTGCAGATAAATGAGCATATTGGGGTTTACGTTTCTTGCAGCTGGAACAGCTACACTCAAAAATACAGAATTCATTACTTTTCCCGTCAATTACAAAAAGGTTCATGCCACCATCACGTTCAATGTCTTCAAGTAAATCCGCAACATCTGTAATGCTGCTACATGTCTCCAATGCCTCTCTTAAGAAGACATAGGGGAATAGACATTGTTTTTTTTCAGACGGTTTATCCCAGACCGGGAGCCAGTTATAATGGAGCCATAGTCTCTCTTTGTTCACACCCGTAGCAGAAAAGACTTCTCCTTCGGTTCCAAATATCATAGTAGGAATTCGGCCATCAACATCTCTAATTATGGTGTATCCCCACAGTTCGGGAAGGATATAGTCGTTGTTTCGTGCAACCCAAACATCACCATCAATCAAACGGATGAGACCCGTGCAGCCATTATTGGCACATTGGAAAGCGAAGAACCACTCTGCAACTCTTCTCAGTGGTATGTCTGCACCTTCAGCAATTCCTTCTAGTTCTTCTTGAAAATGCACAGGAAGACTGTGAAGCCATGGCAGAGCCTCTTTTTCCAATTTCTGAATATTTATTCCGCAAATATCCTCAATTCCCTCGATAATCCTGCCTATTATCCAATCTAATTTCTTCCCAAGAGCCTTACCATTAGATAAACCGACTTCCCTAGGACTACCCTTGAAATAAAAAATCCTTTTCATTTTCTATCAGCTATGACCGCTATACTTCTACCTAGTTCATAGTGTGTAAATCTGCCACCTATCGCAAAAACCCTGGGTAGGGCTTCCGTGCATAACGTAATCCAAACCTCAGCACTTGTCAATCTTATGTTACGTAAAAGCTCAAATGTCCTCTTTGATTTACTGACATTAAACGAATTTTTAGCGCTTAAAAATCAAGAGTGCAAGTCCGTTTTTTGTAATATTTTTTAACCGATCAAAGACCAGAATCCTATTGCCTGGGGAATCAAAAGCGGACTTATTAGCTTTTACAAAAAGCGGACATTTAAGCTTTTACGTAACATCTTAGTTTTGGGGAAGGTGTGGTATGGTAGACCGCGGAATCAAAGCCTTGCTTGAATTGACTACCTACGCCAATATGCTAAACTTTTATCAGGCTCGCTTGACGAATGCAGTGAAAAGGATGCAGTTTTGAGGAAAAAGATATTTCTTCAATCTTCTACCGTTGGCCATTCAGAATAAGGAAAGGAGGAAAATAGAATGAGTGTAAGTTTTGCAAATTTTCAGGCAGTCGGAGATGAAGTAGACCCATTGAAATATAATCAGTTACTCCAATCGCTAAAAGATGAATTTAACAAGCTCTACGAAAGAATAGTATTGATCGAAGAAGACCTGAAGATTCTCAAAGAACAATAATAACTATAAATTCACCGCATAATCCAGCGCCTCCTCTAAATCCTGACAGAACACATCCATTCTCAGCAGTTGTCAATCTGGTTTTGGCGGGTATTCGGAAGCAAAATGCTTAAGATTCCAACAGTCAAATATTATGAATGGACCTCACGGAATTCCTAGTCTGTAAAGTTTGATAGCGTTTAGGGAAAAAACCTTATTTTCTAACTCCTGCGGTACCCTTAATGACTTGATTAGTTCTCTATGTTTTTTAACGGAACATATGGGCCAATCAGTCCCAAATACTACATTGTTAAGTTTTCTAAGGACGGTTTTTTCAAGAATTCTTCTTACTTTGTCAAAACCTCCACTTGCTTCTAATACTTCAGGATCCGCCATTCCAGAAGTGTCGTAGTAAATACTTTCAATGTCTTTCGTTAGCTCATAACAGTAATCCATCTTCGGCCAGAAAAAATGTGCAATGACTATCGTTAATCTTGGATGCTTCTGAACGACTTTCATAATATGCTTTGGATCGTTGTATTTTGCGCATTCAGCATTGTTTTTACTGAGTATTCCCGTATGTATGACAACCGGTAGACCGTACTCAATGCAGAGTTCGTAAACAGGCTCACATCTCTTGTCAGTCGGGTAAAAAGGTTCATGTCCTGGAAAGAGTTTAATTCCATGTATCTTCTTGGTCTTCAGAAGATTATCCAATCTTGCTATATGAGCTTCCTTATCTTTGAAAATGTTTATGGTGCCAAGAGCAAAGAGCTGTTTCTCATCTTTGAGGATTTCAAACACTGTATCCATATCAGCGCATTGAGGATTTGGAAAGTTGTCTGGAATAACAATAGAGTAACGTATTCCTTGTCTTTTCATAGAATCGAGAAGCTCATCTTTTACTTCAAAAAGACTCTTCCTCTTATTTCCCGGGTTTGATATGTGAACATGGGTGTCTACTATCATAGTCTGGTGGTCCCCCCCATACAAATTATTATCCTCAAAGTTAGAATGAATTCCATAGGAAAGGCCAAAGAAAATTCCAGATTAAGAAAGATATGGCCTGAATTACCAACTGTCCAAGGACTCTCTGACGTCGTCTGGAAACAAGACTAGCCAAATCTCAGCACTTGTCAATCTGAGTTTGGCGTTAATTTTGCCTTGGCATTGTCCATTGAAGTTTTCTATGAGTTCACTCGAATTTTCTGCTTGGGAATATCTACAGTGGAATCAGTATCCCGAAATTGAACTCTCCAAAGAATATATAGTCCAAACTCGCACAAACCGCAGCGGCAGTGGCAGAGCCTAGTGTAACATATAGAGAGTCCTCCCAGTCAGCCTCCACCTTGTTGATGAGGTCGTCCCATACAAGCTCATAAAGAATACCAGCCAAAGTTCCTATTGAAAAACTGAGGATGAAGCTTTTCTCTCTACTGTTGCCTTCAGATCTGCTAATTATGTAGCCCATGCCACCTAGGAACAGTCCGCCTTTGAAATGGAGCCTCTTATCCCAAGGAATATCCATCCAATCGGCTCTGGCTAAAGAGGTTACCGACAATACAGCTATCAAGAAAACCAAAGCTGCAAGAAATAGCCGTTTCCTTAATTTCGTCATGGTTTTACTGCCTTGTCCCTCTAGGAAGTTTTCTAATCGCATTTTTCAGCTGTAACCTTAGGCCAAATCTCAGCACTTGTCAATGTGGTTGGGTGTTTGCTAGAGATTGAGGCTATATCAATTGATCTGCCGGTGGTCTTTTGTGTGTGGATTTAACCAGGAGCATTCTTCAGCCACAACTCCGCCACTTCAAGAATATCTTTTCTGGGAAGGAGCGTAATGGCCCCCTCTGGGCAGGCTGTCCTACATACACCGCACCCAAAACACCTGTTGGGATCGATATGGACTTTACATAGGGCCGATGAGTAGAATTGAGCGCCGAACTGACATTGACTCATACAGGACTTACATCCGGTACAAAGGTCCCAATCTACCTGGCAGATGTATTCTGCCCGGAAAAAAGAAGGAGTACCTGTCTTCTCAATGTAGCCGCGGTAGGCTGCACAATCACGATCACAGTTACATATCCCGACGATGTACGGGGTCACTCCGGTCCAAATGCTATGCATCAGTCCTTCCTCATCGTACTTGCGGAAGATCTTTTTGGCCTCTTCTTTACTCAGTACCTCCAAGGAAGAAGCGGAATCGGGAAATCTTCCTAGACCACCCCACTTGTCAGTGGCGATACCAAAACAGTATCGTTTGTCGGTCTTGCCGGTAGTAATGAAGCGACATCCACAGGGGAATCTGGTGATGGAGTCCACCAATTCTATGACTCGTTCAACGTCCTCGATCGGTAGGACCTGACCGAAGTGTTCTACCATTTCTTCTTCCAGGGTCTCGGCCGCAAACGGACGAACCTGAGAGGACAGACCGCTAATGGCCGGCATCATAAAAGCCTGCCAGAAGCGATTGGTCCACTCCAAGCGACTTGTCGCCTTAATGGTATCTTTCTTAGAAGCAGAAATATCCTCATGAAGTAGTTCATCGGTATAGTTCTTCACTTGCAGATACCACTTCTTTCCTTCACCGTGTTTGGTACAAAACTCACACACTTTGACTCCTTTCGTTGCCTCTCTTTGTGATGCTACTAAGTGTACTCTTCCTCAGTTATATGGCAAATTCCTCTTTCTGTAAAATCTTGGTGGCGACTCCGGACAACCCAGGCCAAATCTCAGCACTTTTCAATCTGGCTTTTGGATGAGTGGGGTGCAGTCGAGATTGTTATTTAGCACTTCTCTCAAAATCTGACAAGCTTGTTACCTCTCATTCCGGATTTCTGGTCACCAGCAGAGGATACCCATCATCATACTCACTACATCGAAGAATATGTTCATACGCTTCTTCTGGTTCGTTTCGTTCGTTTTAGATTTGGAACTACAAAATGAGTTAGAAAGTTTGTCAGTACCTTGGCAGCCTGGTTAGTTTCTCTGATGAAGGAAAGAAATCTTTGAAACCGGGAGCTGGTTGTAAGACCCTCATCTATTAAGGATTTCTTACTGAATTTGGCGAGAGCTATCATATTATTAGCCGAGAATTCAGGATGGAATTGGACAATCCTGGTTCTTTCATTTATTGCCACAGCTTGAATCGTACACATATCAGAGGAAGCGAGCAGTTTCCAATCTCTCTGTATTTCTTCCACTATACATCTATGAGTTAGCTGAGCAAAGAACCTATCTGGGACCTCTGTGAACAGAGGGTCTCTTGCCCCTTGTGCGGTGAGGGTTACGGGCAGGGTCCCGAATTCTCTGCCTCTGGGGTTATAGATAACCTTTGCACCCAGTGCCCTGGCGATAAACTGGTGACCTCCGCATACCCCCAACAAAGGAACTGCCTTATTCACAGTTTCTTCTATGAACTCATAAACTCTCATCATCCAAGCTTGTTCTTTTCCCTCTACCGGGTCTTTGGAAGAGCCGCCAATGATTATGCCATTATATCCTGTTGGTTCAGGGAGACACCCTTGCGCAGCCCACTTCACTTGGAGTTCATCCATTTTAAGATCAAGCCTTTTCCTGAAGAGTTCTGCATAAGGTCCTTTGGCTATCTTTCTCTCCGACGCTTTTCTCAACTTCAGATCATCGGTAGCGATATCCAGGAATAGCAATCTCAATCTCGCTCCATTTCCTGATGAGACTCTTCTTATTGACATCTATTCGTTGCATCTACGCTAGGATTGCGGAACCATAACTTAGACCAAATCTCAGCACTTGTCAATCTGGTTTTTGCACAATTTGCTGCAAGGTAAAGTTTAACAAAAGGGAATCAGCGGTCAACTAGACCTATTATTCTGCATGACCCTTATTGACATGGCTCGTTTTTGTAACTAAGATAAAAAGTGAATCTCATATATCAAAAAACCAGGAGGTAAGAAAATGAACAAGGCAGAACTAATCGAGCAAGTAGCTAGTGAGACAGGGCTAACAAAGAGAACATCTGGCAAAGCAGTTGATGCAGTAGCCTCAGCTATAAGTGACTGCCTCAACAGAGGAGAAAAGGTAACCTTAGTTGGTTTTGGTACTTTTCGAGTGATAAAGAGAAAAGCAAGAGTGGGAAGAAATCCTCAGACAGGAGAAACTATTCAGATCCCAGCAAAGAAGGTGCCTAAGTTTGTGCCTGGTAAGAATTTGAAGAATAAAGTGAAGTGAGGAGGTGATCTAAATGTCGGTGTACGTAATGTTAACCACGCTAACCAGTGAGGGAAGAAGGACCTTAAAGGAAAAGCCTGAGAGGATAAAAGAGGTTAATCAAGAAGTGGAGAAAATGGGAGCAAAAATACTGCAGCAGTATGCTGTGCTGGGCC
>NJBQ01000042.1 GCA_005223095.1 Candidatus Aerophobetes bacterium Ae_b3a | reverse complement strand
TTTTGTTGAACGCTTGTAATAATAGACCAATCTTCTTTAATATGGACTCAATATCACCCGTTAAGGAATATTCATCGTTCTGCATTTGGAGAACGCTAAACGGTGCTACCGATAAGAATTTTAATGCCTTCTCTATCTCATCGGATTCATAATTCAGTCCCTGCCATAAATACGCAGTATGTAGTTCTCGGCTAGAAAAGGAGGTTTTTCTTGTCAGTTTTACGTCTGACAGAATCTTGGCGACAATCTCAATTAACTTTTCTTGGTCAATAGTTGATGGTGGAATATCCTTTGGGATAATAATGCCCTTTCCTGATGCAAATAGAATTTCAATTATTCGACTTGCTTCATAAGGATAAATTGTATGGTTTTGCAAAATTTTACAAATCGCTTCTGTCTCGATAAGTATAATACTCTCCCTCGCAGCCGTATCTTGAATGTTACCACCGGAGAATCCAGGTGCAATCACGCCAATATATTTCATGCCGTACTTCTCTTTGTATCTCTTGAGTGCATTGAAGTTAACATAAGTTTCACCAATGACGCCTTCTTTTGTTGTTTTCGCATCAAGAATTGTTTTATACTCCTCTATCAAAACGTCAGGCTCGTCTCTGCCCCCGATATGGTTAGTAGAAAATCCAAGCTGTTGAAAAGTTTTCACTAACACCTCTTCAAAAATAGTAGGATTTTCACTATTCCGTTGTGATTCTCGCAATTCTTTACATAAAGGCAAATCCCCAGTAATTTGTGACGGTGGCATCTGGATGGGCGGAGAAAGTCTATGTCCCATAGAAGAAAGATGCTTCTTGCCTGCTTCACTTATTTTCCATACTCCACGTCTTGGATTTTCAAGATAGTGGTCTCGATCTTTAAGAGATTGGCATACACTTGCAACGCGGTGCCAGTATAGCGGTTTTCCAACACCTTTCTCAATTTCTAATTCTTCATCAGCCAGCTCCCAATACTCTGGGACCTTTGCGTTTATCTGTTCTCGTGTACCTTCGCCACCAATATCAGAAATCAATCTGAGAAGACTATCCTTACGAGTTTCTTTCCTTGCCATTTTTATACCTCCATATTAGCAGGGTTCGGAATTTCACTTAACTATTCATAACCGAAGTACTTCGTTTATGCCTCCAAATTGGCATGTTTTGCGAACTACTTCGTAATTATCCTCCTAATCAAAAAGGGCAACGGATCTTCCTTTTATCTCCCTAAAATCATTTTCTCGACTTTTTGCTTGGTTTTTATTATAACTTCTCTCGCTTCTTTATTAAGTGTTTTTGCTTTTGCACGACGGGAATCTACTTCTTTGGCGATTTTTTGCTGAACTGATAAGGGCGGAATGACCTGCCCCCCTAGAATCGGTCCAGTTATTGTGTTAGAATAAGAATCAAGAAAGGGGGGATTCAGATGGTCAGAAGAAGCTACAGACCTGAACAAATCATTAATAAGCTCAGGGAAGCAGAAGTCCTTCTCAGTCAAGGAGCGACGATAGGTGAAGCTGCCAGGAAGATAGGGGTAACAGAACAGACTTACTATCGCTGGCGTAAAGAATACGGTGGCATGAGAATTGAGCAAGTCAAAAGACTAAAAGAGCTTGAGAAGGAGAATACCCGTCTCAAGAGGATAGTAGCAGATCTTTCTCTGGATAATGATATCCTGAAAGAGGCATCCCGGGGAAACTCCTAAGCCCGTTAAAGAGACGTAAGATGGTAGGTAAGGTTTGTGCATCACTTTCGGTCTCCGAGAGACGGGCATGTCGGGTGCTGGGACAGATAAGGAGTACTCAACGTCATATTCCTCATCGCAGCAGTGAAGAGGAGAATCTAACGGTAGAGATCATTAGGTTGGCAACGCGATACGGTAGATATGGGCAAGAGCAGGATAACAGCACCACTCAAACAGGAAGGCTGGAAAGTGAACCATAAGAGAGTAGAAAGAATCTGGAGAAGAGAAGGACTCAAGGTACCAAAGAAACAACCCAAAAGAGGACGGCTCTGGCTCAATGATGTCTCATGTGTAAGGCTAAGGCCTGAACATAAGGATCATGTGTGGAGCTATGATCTTATCAATTGAGGGAAGAGCATTCAGAATACTTACGATTATCGATGAATACACCAGGGAGTGTCTGGCGATTCTGACTCAGAGGCGTATCACTTCTCACGATGTTATTGATCAGTTGTTCTATTTGTTTATATTTAGAGGAACCCCAGAGCATATTCGCTCTGATAACGGTCCTGAGTTCACCGCAAAGGCTGTGCGCAGTTGGTTGAATGATCTAGGAATCACGACACTCTTCATTGAGCCAGGCAGCCCTTGGGAGAATGGGTACATAGAATCCTTCAATGGTAAACTAAGAGATGAGCTACTAGATCGGGAGATATTTACTACACTGACTGAAGCCAAGATACTCATTAAACAGTGGCGCAAGGAATACAATCAAGTGAGACCGCACAGTGCTCTTGATTACCGAGTACCTGCTCCTGAGGTTATTATTCCATTGACTCTAACTTAGCAAGTGGTAGTATAAAGGGAGGCAGGTCACTGGTCTCTAAAGTTCTGAGATCCCAGGGATTGTATCTCCTCTTCCACTTATAGAAGGTCTTTCTGGAGAGGCCAAAGTATCTGCAGGTCAAAGATGCATTCTTACTTTTATGGTAGTATTCAAACCAGCGAAGTCTTAGGGTTGCTTCTCCAGAAAGCTTCGGTATGCGGGCGAAACGTTTTGAACCTCTAGGAAAAACATGAGTAATTTGCATAGGACACCCGGCGTATATACCCTTCATTATCAACCTCCTTCTCTAGGGTATATTATAGCACCTGAGTGTTACCTATGTATCTCAACTTTTGCAACTATAGGCCAACTTATTAGAGAAGAAAATGGGAGGTTTCTCTGGGGTTGTTGAGATGGAAAACAAGGTATTTTAGCTGGGGTTGAAATGAGACCCAAGACGGAATAGAAAAGAGAGTGCGATGTCTTGACTAGATATAAAAACAGATCTGGTCGAGGATTAGTATTGTTTGGAGAGCTTTTATTTTTGTATAGTCGCCAGCGTTAGCTACTCCATGACTAGAAGTGTGACGCGATAAGTCGACTTGACCCGCCTCGAGGTTAAAGTTAGCAAAAACTACGTTCTGTAGATAGTCAAGAAAAAGAGTTTGTCAACATTAAGTAAAAGAGGGGGCAAATTGTCCTCAATTTGTAAACAGGAGCGTAGATAAAATGGGAGTTCTAGCCAAGAGGAAAGTAGCCAATGTCTTACTTTTACACAGAAGACGACAACTGAGAGAATTAACAAAAAAGTAACTCGAATTTCGAAACGGAATGATCAAACTACTTCTAAGGGACAAGATGAGCTTCAGTTTTCACCCTAGGTGCCTATATTCTCGCCATCAAATTTAAGGTGGCCTTCGAATTTGCACCCTCCAAGGTCTACTATCTTATCAAAACTCGTTTTTCCTATAGATAATCCCCCGTTTTTAGAGACTATTAGATAAACAATAACCTTAAAGTATTTTGGTTTCTTTTAAGGCAGGTTGGGATTTCATCTAACGACAGAGTTCAGCGGCGTTGGAAGGAGGAATAAATCTTTGATGAACTCCAAAGTTTGAGAAGCCACATGCCCCCCGCCGTCCGCTGCAACGATTCGCTAGGCCAATTCTGCCTTTATGTCCACTCTTCGAACCACCCTCCTGCTCCAGCAAACACAACTTCACCATTATTTCCTTCGAACTTCACGTGTACACACATCACCAGCGGACCTTTACACTTTTGATCAGGGAGATTGAAGCTCAACTCCGTATCTTGCCCAGTAATATTCTTGGCACCGCTGTCGTAAATTAGTGAACTACCACTCTGTGGCCCCGGTGCTTCGCGAATATGGACTCTGTCTATTACAGCATCGTTATTGACCCGGACTCGCAGCCAAGCATGGTAGTAGCTAACATTGTCATCGTCTAGCGTTGTTGCAGAAGGGATTGCGAAGTGGAACCAATTCGTTGTGCCTTTGTTCTGCTTTATCTGTGCCCCCCATCCTGCACGTCTCATGTAGAGACCATTATCGGTGCCTGTGTATTCCTTTGTATATTCCGCTATCACACTGGCACCATGGGTCCAAAATCTGAAAGTGTCTGACATTTTATCTTCCTTTATATTTTCTTGAATTCAGCTGGTGATTTTCTCTTAAGGTAGGATCATCCACCAGTCATAAAGGATCTTCCCTTTTTCTAAATCATCTCATGGACATCAGCTCCTTATCACTCCAAAAGTGGCCCAACACGCATCAGACAGGCTAAGTAATCTGACAAAGACCGTAATTTTCAAGAAATGTCCGCAGGAAGCCTCCTATGTGAGCTCCAGAAATCGCTGCCGGGCCTTCGACAAGAAACAGCTAAGAGACTACTTGCACCGATCAACTATCTCTTGGCAAAAATAGGAAAACATACGCCGAATGATACTCCCCATCCGCCCAGGTCTATCTGCATATCCTTGTAGTGGAAGGTGACCGGGTCAATAGTCTGAAGAGGTTCGCCAATCTCAGAGCTCCCGAAATCGTCCCTCCTGGTCGCTATTTGATCCAGTTTGCCTACGCGGTACCCTATTTTTCCAACTAAGGAAATGGATGTGTTCCGGAGGAAGTACTCCCCTCCTATCGCAATCGCACCCCCTATCTTGCTTCCTCCTGCCTCTCTCTTGGCGGCAGTGGTCGCTCCGGTTTCCCACCAGCTTTCATCATACGCTACCATCCAATAGCGAGCTTCCACTTCGGCAAAGATATTGAACTCGGGGGGGTCTATCAGGACGATTTGGACTCCAGCTCCAAAAACGGTAGATGAGACTGTGGTGTCTATGGTCAAATCAGCCCCGGATAACGAAGATGCAAGCTTTCCGGTAGAGGAGAATGTACCAGCGGAAGCAGTGACACCCAACCTTGGGGAAAGTCCATATTTAAACTTAATTCCGTACGGTATCGCCTGATTCGGAGGTCGGTTCTCCACCACCGTCCATCCAAGAAACTCAAGCTCTGCTGCCCAAGCATTGTACCAGTCCCCAATCCCCGCAAATGTAAACGCGTCGTAGCCAATGTCAACCTCAACACTAGCTTTTCCCTTCATATCCATGCCACCAGCACTGGACCCCAGTACCAATACTACCAGGGCCATGACTACAGTGGGTACATAAACTCTCTTCATTCTTTACCTCCTGTTTTTAGATTCTGTAGTGTCAAAAGTCTTTTAGTGATTTTGTTGTAAATCCTTTATTATTTAGGTGCTCTTGAGCATGTTCTTGGTTTTTTCCTTGTAACATTCCTAAATTCAGACTTTAACAGATAAAAAAAATCGTCCCCTTCGCAAGAAAGGGACGATTGGAATTAGCCGCAACTTCGGTAGCCCAGCCGCCATTTGATAGGCCTGTGACTTTGCGTCCTATTCTTTCGAACAGTTTGCCTCTATCGGCTCTTAGACAATCGTGCTTTCAATTGCATTTAACTGTAATATCATATATCAAATGAGATATTTGTCAAGTCCCCCGACCTGTGTGATACGTAACTGACCTTCCCCCCTAGAATCGGTCCAACTATTATGCTAGTATAGGGATCGAAAAAAGGGAGGGTGAAATGGCCAGAAGAAGCTACAGACCTGAACAAATTATCAAAAAGTTGAGGGAAGCAGAAGTACTTCTCTGTCAGGGATCAACGATAGGTAAAGCTGCCAGGAAAATAGGAGTTACAGAGCAGACTTATTACCGTTGGCGAAGAGAATACGGTGGGATGAGGATTGAGCAGGTCAAGCGACTCAAAGAGCTGGAAAAGGAGAATGCTCGGCTTAAGAGGCTCGTAGCGGATCTTTCTCTGGACAATGACATCCTCAAGGAAGCATCCCGGGGAAACTCCTAAGCCCGTCGAAGAGACGTAAGATGGTATTCAAAGTCTGTGCGCTTCTAAATGTCTCTGAGAGACGGGCATGTCAGGTTTTAGGCCAAGCTAGGACTACACGGAGGCACAGTCCACACATCAGAAATGATGAGGAAAGACTAGTAGCTCGAATTATTGAACTGGCAACCCGATATGGCAGGTATGGATATCGAAGAATAACCGCCCTGCTGAATCAGGAAGGTTGGAAAGCGAACCACAAGAGGGTAGAGCGTATTTGGCGAAGGGAAGCCTTGAAGGTACCAAAGAAGCAACCAAAGCGAGGACGCCTCTGGCTCACTGATGGCTCCTGCATCAGACGGAAGCCTGAATACAAGGACCATGTTTGGAGCTATGATTTCATGGCAGAAAGGACGGCTGAGGGAAGGGCATTCAGAATACTTACTATCATCGATGAATACACCAGAGAGTGCCTGGTAACTCTTAGTGAACGAAGAATTACTTCTCAAGATGTCATCGAACAACTATTCTGTCTGTTCATATTCAGAGGTACCCCTGAATACATTCGTTCTGATAATGGCCCGGAATTCACCGCAAAGCCTGTGCGCAAATGGTTAAAGGATCTCGAAGTCACGACACTCTTCATTGAGCCAGGGAGCCCCTGGGAGAATGGATACATAGAATCATTCAATGGAAAACTGAGAGATGAGCTACTAAATCAAGAGATATTCACCACACTGATTGAAGCCAAGATACTCATTGAACAGTGGCGCAAGGAATACAAGCACATAATGCCGCACAGTGCCCTTGATTACAGGCCACCTCTCCCTGAGGATATTATTCCGTTGGCTCCAACTTAACAAGTAGTACTATTAATGGGGGCAGGTCACTCCGTGGTTGTGTGGCGTGGTATATTTTTGAAATATCTCATAAATAGTAGAGCTATTGGCACAAAAACGATACACCAAAACAGTAGTATATAACTTCCAACATCATTTGTCTCACCGCTTGTTGATAGAAATGTTCCGCTAATGATTGGGGCCGCAAATGTGGGAACCGCAAGCGCCCCATGAAAAAAGCATAATGTTCTTAATACCTTGTCCTTTGCTTCTGCCAATGCGAATCCAGCGGCTAGGGTGGACAAACATAAGAAACCATAACCCAGCATATCCAACGCAAAAGTTGGAGAACCTGGCTTAAAGTTAATAGCCTTCAAAACTTCGCTTGACAGGTTAAGTGGATTGAATGCAACAATGGATAATTGAAGAAAATAGGTGCTGATACAGAAGGGGGCGTAAATAATTGATGACACTAATGCAAGTAATCCAAATATCTTTAATTGTTCTCGTGTACCATCATAGAAACAAGCCATCATAATCACCACACTTATAGCTAATAACAGGCTGGCAATATACCCAAGGTTCTGATCAAATTCTGTATGAAATATCACTCCCCAAATTAGGGAGAAAGCAAAAACGATTGTCTCGACTGCAATCGATAGTGCTGCCGCTCGACCGATTACGAAACTGAAGTTCTTATTCATGGTATTCTCCTTTACAAAAGTATTGTACGCCCAACATAAACCCTTCTCCTATATATGTTTTAGCCATCCCGAGACCTTGATCAACTCCCTCTGTTTCTATTCTCCCAATATCCATTATACTTACCACCACATAACTTGCCAAGTTTTTGTACTGGATCGTGTCAATGCAGAATAGTTATGTCACTCTTTCTGCAAAATGAAAAGGTCATCCCCTCAAGGCCAAAGCTGCTGTTCCAGGAATTAATCTTTTCTGAAGAATAATGGATTTGGATAGGCGCTGAAAGCCTTTATAGTAAAGACATTGCTGGTGCACCTGGCAGGACGTTGTTAGAACTTTTTCCCAGGAAAATATGGAGATTCCGATCTTTGATATTCCGCTACCACAGCCGGTCAGGGCACGCTAACCCAAATCACAGCCGTTGTCAATCTCGATTGTGGAGCGATATAGCCGTATGCTTCTACCCACCGGCGATTCCCTCCCGAGTCATTATTCCATTGACTTTAGCTTCACAAGTGGTAGTATTAATTGGGGCAGGTCATTGGATCCATGCTCATATATATTTACCTCCCTGGTTGGTTCTTGACTTCACCAGGGAAGATTATATCATATTTCCGTTACCTTCTACATGGTCTAACAAGTACCTCTTTGGTTGTATATTGGATGATTCAATTCGTTGTTGACTCTAGCTCAAGAAGTGGCATAATTATTGGGGCACGTCACCGGGAGACACAAGTGAAAACTAGGAAAGAAAAGGTTTATTTGCTGAGTTTCATACTTTCGTTTCTTCTTTTCGTGTTTACTCAGGTTATTACAGCCGAGACAAATGATGTGGCGAAGGCAGAAGCTTCCGCAGAAGACCGGGAAGATGTGGCCAAGGTAGAAGTGTTCTTCGATAATCTGGTGCCAGAGATGATGGAAAAACACCATGTCCCCGGTGTCAGCATTGCCCTCATCAATGACTATCGGGTTGAGTGGGCAAAGGGCTACGGGGTATTGGAAACAGGAAAGAGTCAACGAGTTACACCAGAGACACTCTTTCAGTCTGGCTCTGTGGGAAAGCTTGTTGTTGCCATGACTGCCCTTCACTATGTTGAGAGGGGGCTTATTGAGCTTGACGCTGACGTTAACCGAAGCCTGATTTCTTGGCAGGTACCCGAGAATGAATTTACAGTAAAAGAAAAAGTGACGTTGCGCCGTCTATTGAGCCACAGTGCAGGGTTGACAGCCACCGGATTTCGGGGCTACGCTCAAGGTGAGGAGATACCTAACCTTCAACAGATACTGAACGGGGAGCCTCCAGCTAACTCTGCTCCCATCCGGGTGGACACTATTCCGGGAACACAGTATCGCTACTCAAATGGCGGTTACATGGTTGTACAGCAGCTTCTGGAGGACGTGACCGATATACCCTTATCACAGACCGTCAAGGACATTATTCTTGAGCCATACGGTATGACTGCCTCTACCTTCGAATCACCACTGCCGGAGAATCTCTGGGCAATCGCAGCAAGCGGACACCGCGATAACGGCACAGTTATTCCAGGCGGATGGCACGTCTATCCCGAGATGGGTCCAGGAGCAAGTATGTGGACAACCCCGTCTGATTTGGCCGCTTTTGCCACAGGAATAATGCTTGCCTATGCCGGGAGATCAGATGAAGTCCTCTCGCAGGATATGGCAATGGAGATGCTTTCTGCACAGATTGAGAATCGTGGTCTTGGGCCTGTAATTGGCGACGATGGGGGCGATCTCTTCTACTTCTCGCACCCGGGCGCCACTGAAGGACGTAAGTCTTTGTTGGTTGCCTATCCGAAAAAAGGGCAAGGAGTCGTTATTATGGCTAATTCCGACAGCGGCGAAGCCCTGTGGCACGAATTACTGAGGAGTGTCTCCGTTGAGTACGGTTGGCTAATAGACCGCACCTATCTGTATTCGAGCGTCATAATTGCGGTTGTGCTCGTCCTGTTGGGGCTACTGCTCCTGCGCAGGAGAAGAGCAAGAAGACGTTCCGGCTAGGGGATGAGGTGGCAATGGCGTCTGGCTCCCGCTCCGGACACGCCAGACCAAATCTTACCCCTTGTCAATATTGCGCTCGATATGATGTATCCGCTCCTTCAATTACAGCCCGGAGTGACAAGACTGGTCACAAATGGGCGAAACCTCGGAAGTGACCAAAGAGGTGGAGCCTGAAACACTTTCTAGTAAAGAGATTGCTGGCGCACCTGGCGGGACGTTGTTAGAACTTTTTTTGAGGAAAATATGGAGATTCCAATCTTTGACATTCCTTTATAGCAGCGAGTCAGGGCACGTTAACTCAAATTTTAGCACCTTGCAACCTGGTTTTGGAGAGAGTGGCTTGGCAAATCGAGACAGGTCAAACCGCAAAGGTATTCTGTCAGGACCGAACTCTCCCCTGTGGCTTCAACTCAGAAAGTGGTACTATTGATCGGGTCAGGTCAATATTCTTTCACCAAAAGTCCAAAATTCACCGAGGTTAAAGGCAAATCCATTCAGTTTTCTGAAATTGATCTTTCTGTTCTTATCAAGGATTTCCTCCTCAACATGTTGTACTAAGACTTCTCCAAGAAACAGATCATGGTCCCCGATTTCTTGTATCCCCAGGACTTTGCATTCCAAATTGATTGAACACTCAGCAATCAGTGGTGGAGATACCCTGACTGCCGGCAACGGAGTCAAACCAGTCTTTTCGAATTTATCCACGCGACGTCCAGAAACTTCGCCACAGACCATAACCTTGTCGATAATGTCAACTGTAGGCATGTTGACTACGAATTCTCGAGTTTTGCTAATCAATGAGTGAGAATATGTTGCTTTGCGGATGGCTATGCCAATTATCACCGGGTTGATGATACTAATATTGAAAACTTCCCCGAGGGTAATAATGTTCGGATTGCCAGTCTCATCCACCGAGGTAATCAGTGCAGCAGGAGTGGGATATATCGGTCTTTTGGGTTTAATCTGGATTTTTGCCATGGCACCTCCCAGCTCTGAAACTCCATAGTCTCATATGGAACTTTACGAAAATAGAAGGATCCTTGAACTACAGAAGCGAGAACAAAGAAACTCTCTTTCCACACGAGCATCATAGCTTCTTATCACCCTGTCTGCAAGAGGAAACCTATTGAGGAGATGTTCCTGGTGGGCATACTCGCATTGGTAGTACCAGTGGTTGAGTACGAACCGGGGGAACAATACACTGCTGAATAGGTAGAGTTTCATATCAATCTTGGCACTCGCCAATCTGCTGGGAAGTTCTTGGTGCAGACTCAAGAAGGCGGGCTTACTTACTGCTGGACCCTGGATTGTTCCTATATAGGCTCACGACCAGCATTCCGCTCAGTCCTGCCAGGGTAACAATCCGAATAAACATGAAATGAGCTACAGAAAATCGTTTCAGACATTGGTGCACCTGGCAGGACGTTGTTAGAACCATCTGGGAGGAAGATATAGAGATCCCGATCTACGGTATCCCTTTACAACAGCGGGTAGGAGTACACTAAGCCTGATCACAGAACCTGTCAATCGGAATAAAGATTGTTATCTAATGGGATATGTAGTTGCTGCTGACATATTGGACAGTGTGTGAGCGTATATGTAGTGTAGTCCTGAGAGAAATGGTCCGCTAGGTAGGAATCCAAATCTTTTTAGCCGCGACTATCTCGACTTTGCTTGAGAATTGTAGTGGGGTGATAGACTTGGTGAAAAACACAAGACCCTTATAGCCCATAAGATACTGATAGTTTTTTGTGATAACTCCTCCTTGGGCAATAACAACCAGAGGCTTTTCAGTTTTTGACAGGATTGTCATGAAATCGGGTGGCTCTACCCTTACAATTGCTCCAGATGCTTTGGTTGCCTGAGCGATTGCTGCGGCAGCTGCGGCGGCTCCTGCGGTTCCATTAATCATTTTTCGTACCTCCTTGAAACATCACAAGCAAGATTCACAATTCCGTAGTTCACATCCAAGAGTGATCTCTCGCCTTCTTTCTATCGTAGCCTAGGCCAAACCTCAGGACTTGTCAATCTGGCTTTAAGAGTCTCTGGGATGGAGGTGTGTTTCTTGGGCCACCAGAATCAGATATTCCCAAACCACTGCCCAAAAGTGCGCGAATAAAAGGTTTTACACAGAAGGCGCCGCAGTCGAACGGTAGCCTTTTACCCTATCCTCATGCTAGGGTGCCCTCCTGTATTCCTGGGACGTACTTCCTCCTAGTTGAAGTCAGACAATTATTGCGGACTTTTCAAGGTTCAATGAAGAAGAGAACAAAGCGTCGTCAATTTCTAATATAGAATACTGGCAGAAAAGGGATTCCTTTGAAGACAATCTTTTAAAATAAGGTTTTTGTAAGGTAAAGCCAGAAGCGCAAATAAAGCTTCTAAACTAGAAGCTCATTCCAAATAGAATTCTGTGGGTGTCACCCAGTGCTCCATAAGGCACATAAGCGTAGTCAAACCGAATTTTGCCTTTGTCAAAACCCACTCCGGCCGTCAAACCTTCTCCAATATCCTGGTTGGTTTTGTAGCCAGCCCTAAGAGCTATGCCATCCATCATCCACCACTCTATGCCAGCACCATAGTAGAGATCATTATCGGCAGGAGAGGCTACATCCAGAACAAAAAGTAAAGATTTCCAGCTATAGGCCATCCCCACTTTTGCCACGAAAGGTAAAGGATCACTTCCTAGCTGGCCGCCTACATTCTGAAGAGCCAGTCCCAGAGAAAGTGATTCACTGGATTTATAGATAAGCCCAAGATTAGCCGCATAGGTACTCTTTGCATCCTCAGCAATAGTATCCTGGACCAATCCTGCACTTATCCCCCACATGAATTTGCCGGCCCTAGTGGCATACCCCATCTGATAATTAAGTGCGGAAGCGGTAAAGGTCCCGGTAGGATTACCCGCCTCATCTCTGCCATCAAAATCTCCCATATCCACATAATCGACACCTCCAGCTACCACTCCCGTCCCTCCCAGAGGAAAACCCATGCTCAAATAACCCAGATTTATTCCAGCAAACCATAAGTTGTAAGTAGCTGAAAACTGACGTTTTTCTATTTTAGCCAGGCCAGCTGGATTCCAGTATAAAGAGGTGCTGTCATCAACTATGACCGTAAAAGCATCTCCCATAGCAGCTGCCCTTGCTCCCACTCCAATCTTCAAGAAGTTTGCTGCGGTAGTTCCCGGAGAAGTGGCCCAGCTCAGATGAGGGGTGAAGAGTAGAGTTCCAATAATCATGATACTCCACAGTATCTTTCTCATAGTTGTCCTATAAAAACTTATTTGAGAAGCTCCTATTCGATGCATGCTATTTTGCCGTTCAGGTTTTCAATGCGGTAGATATAGATGCCGCAGGCTAATCGATCGCCTTTGTCATTGGTGCCATCCCAGGAAATCGTGCTCTTTCCCTCAGTCTCTCGGATGGTTGCTACGAGCTCTCCTGTGAGGGTAAAGATTCTAATCGTACTATAGGGAACGAGAGCTCCTGTAAACGTTAGGTTTGCGTGTTCAGTGAGCGAGAAGGGATTCGGATGAACTCGCACTCCCTTGATGGAGATTGGATGTGCTATGGACCATGCCGACTCAGTATGCTCACTATCCTTGGCCTTCACCTTCACCTCATAGACTCCCTCAGATACCCAGGAGTGAGAGATCTGAACGGTGGTTCCACTCCTCACAAAGGATGTCCAGGGTGAGAGAGTTTCATCTCCCCAGTCAAACCTGAAGGCAACATCATCTCCATCAGGATCAGTTGCGTTGGCAGAGAAACTGTACGAGATGCCTACAGTGCCACTATCAGGCCCTTCAGGTCTAGAAATAGGATTCGGAGCCTGATTGACTGGAGGAGTCCACTGGGCGTACTTTAAACTCTCTTTTTCCCAATCGTAGTAGCTTATGTGGGGATAGTTGGAAGAATCGAGGGCTATGGAGGTGTCGCTACCTAATGCTCCTGCACTATCTACCGTCAGGATAAGCCATCCCATCCCATCCCATCGAGCATACTTTAGATCCTTATTTGTATCATCGAAGTAGCTTATGTGGGGATAGTTGGAAGAATCCAGGGTTATGGAGGTAAACTCACCTACATCTCCTCCGCTATCCACCGTCTGGATAGTCCAGCTTGAGCCATTCCACCGAGCATACTTTAGGTTACCATTTGACCAATCATAGTAGCTTATGTGGGGATAGTCAGATGAATCGAGGGCTAGGGAGGTGTAGCAACCTACCAATATTTCGCTATCTACGGTCAGGATAAGCCATCCCATCCCATCCCATCTGGCATGCTTCAGATCACCATTTGTATCATCATAGTAGCTTATGTGGGGATAGTTGGAAGAATCGAGGGCTAGGGAGGTAAACTCACCTACATATCCTCCGCTATCCACCGTCTGGATAGTCCAGCTTGAGCCATTCCACCGGGCGTACTTTAGATCACCATTTGTATCATCAAAGTAGCTTATGTGGGGATAGTTGAAAGAATCGAGGGCTATGGAGATGGAGGTGTCGCTACCTACAACTCCTGCACTATCTACCGTCAGGATAAGCCATCCCATCCCATACCACCTGGCATACTTTAGATCCTTATTTGTATCATCATAGTAGCTTATGTGGGGATAGTTGGAAGAATCGAGGGCTAGGGAGGTGTAGCTACCTACGACTCCTGCACTATCCACCGTCTGAATAGTCCAGCTTGAGCCATTCCACCGGGCGTACTTTAGATCATCATTTGTCAAGTCGTAGTAGCTTATGTGGGGATAGCCGGAAGAATCCAGGCCCATGGAACTGTACTGACCTACAACTCCTGCACTATCCACCGTCTCAATGGTCCACTCCGCCCAGGCAAAACTGGAGGATATTTGCCAGACGGCAAATACGAGACCAATCAGTAGCACAAATCTCAATCTTCTCATCCCTTTCTCCTGTTCCTATAGTTGGATTTAGTCGTGAATCAGTATCTTTGAGATAGTTCTTGTTCTTTCTCAGGTGGTATCGCCTCCTTAATGTGGGTTTTTACCCTTCTGGACAGCTTCCGCTTTTGGAATAACTTGCTGGAGAGCTTTCTGTGGCTGTCCTTTTAAGAAGTCAAGGTTCAAACAACAAGGAGATGGCTGGATGTTTAGTGCAGTCGAACTAGGTATTCAGCTGATTAACTTGAATTTGAACCTTTTGCTGTTGATGGAAGACAGATGTTAATATATAAGGTTTACTGGGTTTGTCAATTAAGATGGTGATGACCTTCCCTATAGAACTTTCCATCGCAGAATGTGGGAACACCCCTTTTCATTTCTTCTTTTTGATCAGGAAAAATCTTGAGAATCAGCGCTCTTAATCTTTGGCAAATCTCTTTCTGTGGTGATCTTTGCTTTTGGATATAATCATCAATCTTGTTCTTCATTTCTTCATTTCACTTCGGCAATAATTACAACATAGTTCTTTCCGTATTTCTTGGCGCATTTTGGGCAGGTGGTGTACCACATATACCATTTTATTACCGATAAACCTTTATTCTTAGCATAGATTTCAAAATCTTTACACCATTTCCCGGTATCCTTAAATGGACCCTCATATACTTTGCTTAAGAATTTCCCGCTTAAAGTGACATTGTTGGCATCCCGGACTTCCTTATTAGCAGCCAAATAGACATCCATATTCCACCTTGATGTGTGCTCTGAAAGACAAAGGCAGTCTGGGCTATTAACGCCGGACTGTTTGAGCAGTCCATCTAGTCGTCTCATGACCGATCCAAAGTTTACAGGCATATGGAAGAAGGTAAATACTTTATCTTTGATGAACTTCTTATTCTTCCATTCAAGAAGCTTGCGATCCCACGGTGCAGGATCAAACTTGGGGCAACATTGGCTCTCCTGTGGTTGTTTTTTCATATTGTCCTCCCTAACAGTTTCTCTGCTAGTTGTCCAACTTTTAGACGGGTGTTCTTCATCTGTCGCTTTAAAAATGCTTCTACATCTTCCCTGCAGAAAACTTCCTCCCCGAACTTATCAAAAGATTTTATTACATGCCCAATAGCCACATTACGACACTCCAAGGAAAGGTCTCCTTTGTTGTAATATTTGACTTTTTCTATTTTCAGAAAGGCTCTAAAAATTTCTTGCCTGTGTTCAGGTTTGTTTTTGGCGATTTGAGAAAGAGCGCCGATAGTATTAGCGGCGGTAATCATGGTTTTGTCCGAAAGCAAGTAAGTAAGGGACAGGAGCATTTTGTCAACTTTCCTTTCATTATAGATCTTGGACAGATTGCCGATTACCTTTATCCCGGTCCACTTAAGAATACTATTGTCGCTGTTAAGAAGCTCGGCGAAGAAGCCAAAATAAGAATAAAGGTCTTGGGGTGATTTTGGGAGACCGCAATCGCCTGCTTGGCACAGGCGTATTTCACTCTTGCTTTATCCGATGAAAGGTCTCTTAAGTCTAGCTTGGACATAGGTCTTTGATTCCACTTTCCCAGAGAATCAATATCAATCTCTATTGTTCCGCGCTTCACTCAGTTTGAGGACAGATTCTTCTATCCTCCATTTTATGAAGCCAACTGATTCTCATGTTGGTCTAGTGTAGTATTTTTTGTCGTGCACACAGAGAACACCTTCTGCAGAAATCCACTTCTTTCTTTCTCGTTCTAAGAACTTCTCCATTCCTTTGTCCCTAATATACTCTAAGTTCTAAATTTCGCTCATGCCATATCGTGTTCGGTAGCGATTATCCAGGTGCTTCAATCGGTCACAGGGAAAATTAGTGCAGTCATAGCAGGAACTGCCTCTACGTTCCCTACGGATTCGTAGTTGGCAGTTGGCCCGGGTTTTGGGTCTGTTTTGTTGTACATAATTGCAGCCGTGGCAAGAATTGTTCTGGCGCAAATACGCTCTGCAAATGGCGCAATTCATTCCACAAGGAGCAATTAACTTCTCGTCTTCTTCTATCCTCTCTTGATCCTACATTCTTTGCTGTACCGCTTGTTAAGTTAGAATCCCTGACCTTTACAACCTAAGCCAAATTTCAGGACTTGTCAATCTTTTGAGGAGTTCTAGTGCGGACTCAAGAGGGCGGGCTTACTTACTACTGAGTCCTGGATTGTTCCGACATAGGTTCACGGCCAACATTCTGCTCAGTCCTGCCTGGCTAACAATCCGAACAAACGTGGAATGAGCTGCAGAAAAGCGTTTTAGAGGTTGGTGCACCTGGCGGGACGTTGTTAGAACTATCTGGAAGGAGGACATGGAGATCCCAATCTAGGATATTCCTCTATCATACTAGATTAGAGCAAGCTAGGCCAAACCTCAGGACTTGTCAATCTGGCTTTGAGAGTCTCTGGGATGGAGGTGTGTTTCTTGGGCCACCAGAATCAGATATTCCCAAACCACTGTCCAAAAGTGCGCGAATAAAAAGGTTTTACACAGAAGGGGCCGCAGTCGCACGGTAGCCTTTTAGCCTATCCTCATGCTAGGGTGCCCTCCTGTATTCCTGGGACGTACTTCCTCCTAGTTGAAGTCAGACAATTATTGCGGACTTTTCAAGGTTCAATGAAGAAGAGAACAAAGTGACCTGCCCCCAAAAAACTGGTCCAGTTATTAAGTTAGAATAAGGATCAAAGACAGGGGGGAGAAAATGGCTAAAAGAAGCTACAGACCTGAACAAATTATCAAGAAGTTGAGGGAAGCAGAAGTTCTTCTCAGTCAAGGAGAGAACGTAGGTGAAGCTGCCAGGAAGATAGAGGTGACGGAGCAAACCTATTATCGCTGGCGAAGAGAATATGGTGGCATGAGGATTGAGCAACTCAAACGGCTCAAAGTGC
>NJBQ01000041.1 GCA_005223095.1 Candidatus Aerophobetes bacterium Ae_b3a | reverse complement strand
TTTGAGATCTACGTCAAAGAAAGCGCTGTTGGATAGTACTCAGGACTTTACTCAGGATGTTCTACTCCAACAGTGACGGTTTTAACTTCTGATCGTTCTTACACACAACGTTTGCCGTGTATGCGAAGTGCGAGGCGAAGCAGAGCAATTGGGTGAGCCAAAAGGACGAGTCGCATATACCGTGGTGTGCGCAGTTGTGGTATCTATTTTATTCTGGCCTATATAGATTTATTAGCCTCTTGAAGTCATCTGTATCCTTGATATTGTCTAAATCACTATCTGCCAATATGTGTTTTCTGGATGGCGTCGGTTCTAATTTCAAACCTTTTTCGAGCCATATAAGAGATTTTTTTATTTTACCTAACAGAGCATATATGCATGCGAGATTGTATGCTGCTACTCCCTCTTTAATCTCTTCAGCGTTCACGAGTTTTTCAAGAGATTGCTTAAATAGTACTTCAGCCTCCTCGCCTTCCTTTGTTTTTGCAAAGTCTGACAAGGCATTTCCCCAGTCATAGAGTGCTTCATGTTGGTCTGGTTTTATTTTCAGTGACTGCTCATACTTTTCAAAAGATTGCTTAAATAGTACTTCAGCCTCCTCGCCTTCCTTTGTTTTTGCAAAGTCTGACAAGGCATTTCCCCAGTTATTGAGTGCTTCATGTTGGTCTCGTTTTATTTTCAGTGACTGCCCATACTTTTCAAAAGATTGCTTAAATAAGGCTTCAGCTTCCTCGCCTTCCTTTGTTCTTGCAAGGTCTGACAAGGGAATGCTCACTATATCGAGTGATTCCTCTAGTTTTAGTTTCAGTGACGGCTCATACTTTTCAAAAAATTGTTTAGATAGGACTTCAGCCTCCTCGCCCTCCTTTGTTTTTGCAAGTTTTAACAAGGCATTTCCCCAGTTATTGAGTGCAAATGCAAGATATTGATTAGCCTCTACTATACCACTTGATAAGACACTATCAAGAATTTGGTCAATTTGGCTAAATCTTCCATGTACCCAAATATCCCTAGTTTTACGAATCATTTCATCAATGTCGATTGTGCTCTTTTGTGCTGCTGCAATATGCTCGAAACCTTTACGTTCTTCAAACCCCTTAATTGCAGTATCTATCCACTTTTTAGTTTCTTTTGTTGGATTAGCCAGTTTATCATCGATAGAGAACTCTGCAATAGTATTAATGGCTTCTTTTAGATGAGAAAACGGTCTTGAGATTATCTGTGGTTCCGGTAAATTCAGTTCTTTGGCAAGCTCAAGAAAAAATGAATCCGCATCATAGCCTTTTACATAATATCCAAATTTATCCCTTGGTTCTAAAATCTTTTCTAAAACGTGTTTCTTTGGCTCTTCCTCCTTGTATCCAACCCAAAATAGCTTGTTTTGAAAGACACCAACCTCCCCTAACCGTTCAAAAACTGGGTCGTTTTCTCCACTATAGCCGATGACGATCCAACATCTTCCCCGCGCAACATCGTGAAAAACATATTTAACCTTTTCCGAATGCCTATTTATTTCCTCTTCGGTGTTTAGCAGTACAAACCCATCTCGTTGACCATGAAGGTAAAACACTGATAACTGGGCTGCCTCTCCTGAGATAAACGCTTGAGAAGCTGCGAAATCATAAACAGCAGGATAAAGGTTAAATAGGGCTAGACTTCTTATTACAAGGGGATCGAAATTAGTTGTAAGAATACGGTCTATATAATTTTCTTTTACAAGGGCTCCAAGATACAGATGTGCTAAGTTTATTTTTGCATTATCAATAAGGGAGCCGATCAATTTTCTTCTTTGAGCAGGTGCTAAGAGGCCCATATAAGCCGGATAAGTTTCTCTTTCGCAAGTAGAGGCCAAGTGTGGAAATTGTCTTTTGACTTCCGCTATCATATCCCTAGCCAAAGGTATGCCTGCTGAGACAGACATGCCAGCTCCTAAGAGCAAGGCTGTAGAGTACCTTTTGTCTTTAGCCCATTTAAGTTCATCGGCAATAATTTTTACGTTACCGTCATTGTAGCTCATACTCCCAGCTCCTATATTAACGCATATTCACAATTTCACACAACGATTCGCGGATAAAAGAAGTTGCCAAAGACAATTTGGGGGAGTTCTTGATTTCCGTTTTATCAGCTGTTATGTGAAATGGATCGCATATTACCATAATAGATTTACCACTAGATTTGGGTTATCGTGTCAATTATTCCAACATCTGCGATAATCCCTGCTTTCTCTGCTTCCAGGTGGACGAGCTTCGTCAACTTTCAAAGTACGTCCTTTGAGCTCGGAACTGCCCACTTCATACATACTGGTGAGGCCTAGAAGATATAGACGTAATTGGCGTTGCCGGGACCACCGCCTGCGCCCTTACTACCTTTATCAACGAAGTAATACTCAATCCGCCTCGCTACTAATCCGGTAGAAGCATCCCACTGATGTCAACAGGAGACGTCTTTCCCATCCTGCTCATGTTACTGCTTCCGCTCATTAGGGTGGACTGTAACACCAATTGTCCAGCTTGAGTATCTCCCTGCGATGTGACCTTCAATTGCGGATATAATCTCTTGTTCAGTCATTACTGCCTCCTGGTATAATCTTCACTATAGGTGAAGATTGTTATTTGACTTTCTGTAGTTTCAAGATTAAAGTTTCATTAGTTCTTTAAAAAATACTTTCAAAGAAACCAGGAAGAGGGCTTACAGACTCCTTATGGCCTCTTGATAAAGATGGACCATTTGCCCAAAGACTGCCCCTTCCTTTACTCTTCGAGTATAAACATTTATTTAGTATGCTACGAGCCAAAAAAAGGCATCGTTTATCAAATTACCCAGGCTATGTGCTCGATAAGAACAAGGAAGCCTGTTTTCTTTCAAAGTAAAACTCTCAAGGAGGTACTCATGTATTACCTAGGTATTGATATTTCAAAGAAGTCATTCACCGTCTCAGTCCTGAATGAAGAAGGTGAAGCTATCACTAAGTTCCTCACCTTTCCTTGTACTGGTAAAGGGTTCGAGAAACTGGTGGATAAAATCTCCTCCTTAAAGCTTAAAAAGAGTGAGGTTATAATAGGGATTGAGGCCACCGGAAACCTGTGGGAGAATCTTTACTCCTTCTTAGAAGGATATAAAGTTATCATTCTCAATCCCTATCAAACCAGAAAGTATCACCAGGTGCTTTCCAAGAAAGCCAAGACTGATAAGGTCGATGCCCTGGTGATAGCGGGCCTACTTCGCTCCAAAGAAGCCCTGGCTTCCTATGTTCCTGAAGAGGAAGTCCAAGTGCTTCGTGAGCTAGTAAGACTGCGTCATCACCTTCAAAAAGATAAGAAGAACTATCTCAGAAAGGCCTATAGCCTTTTAAATTTAGTATTTCCTGAGTATACCGATTTCGTTAAGAGTCCCTTTAAGAAAGTCTCTTCGATGATTCTTAAAAAATACCCTACAGCAATTCATATGGCTCGAGCAAGGAGAACTGACTTAGTAAAGATGGCCAGAAGAATTAAGGGTAATAACTACTCCTCTGAGCTGGCTGAGAAACTCATTGAGGCGGCTAAAGAGTCTATCTATTCTGGTAAGGCTTCTGAGGTGCGAGGAATGGCCTTAAGAATCATCATTGATCAGATTGAGTCTTTAAGGAATAAGATTAAAGAGATTGAGGATAAGATTGAGGAGATTCTTTCCTCTGACGAACCTTCTTCTCCCCAGAAAAGGCTTCTTAAAATCTCTGGAGTTGGCCCTAAGACAGTAGCTGCTTTCTTAGGAGAAGTAGGTGGAGATGTTAGTAGATTCTCCTCAGCCAATAAACTTATTGGATTTATTGGCTGGCATCCTAGGATATCAGAATCCGGAGAAAAGAAGAATCTTCATCCGAAGATGTCCAAGAGGGGACCTTCTGCCTTAAGAGCTTCACTATACATGGCTGCGGTAGCTTCTTTAAAACATAATCCCTATCTTCGATCCCTTTACCACAGGAAGATATCCGAAGGAAAAGAAAGTAAACAAGCTCTCATCTGTGTGGGCAAAAAGATTATCTCGATAATGTACAGTATGCTCAAATACGAAGCAGATTATGATCCTCAAAGGATCTTCTTTCAATTTGAGAAAGAACCAACTCTAACTTGACAGTTTATAGTATGTCTTTAAATTCTTCTTTATTAAAATGGCTAAGTTCTCTTGCAATGCTCCCTGTTCCAGACTGAATAGCTCTCTTCCTAAGCAAGCTCTTTCTTCGAGAATAGTGAATTCTTACGCCTCTGTCAACCGTAGCGAAAAAAATTTTGACAAAGTACTGCTCTCTATTATATTTAAGATATCTACTGTACAGTTTTGCTGTAAGGAAACAGAATGAAAAAAAAATTAGCAAAGTGTATAGCCCTTATACTTCTTTTCTTTGCCATTGCCTGCCTGGAACTGGGAGCTCACCCTTTTAAAATAGGAGAAAAGCTAACTTACACGGTAAAGCTCTTTCTTCTTCCTGTAGGAGAACAAATACTAGAGGTAAAAGAGATAACTCAGATAAATGGACAACTCACCTATCACCTTTGCTCAAGAGTAAAAACCTCGGGTTGGGCTGATTTACTCTTCTCTTATGATTATAGATTGGAGAGTTTTGTTGATGTTGACACACTCTATCCTTGCCAAATAAGGAGTTATGCCCAGGAGGAAGATTCTCCTCCTAAAGAGATAATTGTTCAGATAGATCAAAAGAAAGGTGTAGCTTCTATCGAAAATCGAGCTACAGAGAAAAAGTGGGAGAGAAAACTTTCAACTACTACTCTAGACATAACATCCTTAATCTACTGGCTGCGGAATCAGGAACTCAAGGTAGGGCAAATATTTTCCTTTCTTCTACTGGAAGATGCCAGCCTGCGGCCTATAAAGATTGAGGTGGTTAAGAAGGAAAAGGTGGGAAATCATCTAGCTTTTTTATGCTCAGAAGTAGGCTCAGGAGAAATAAAAATATGGTTCTCAGCCGATAAAGACCGTTTACCTCTCAGAATCGAGACAGACACCACCGTTGGAACACTAACCTCCAAACTGGTCAAGATAGAGGACAGTCAGTAGAGCTTACCCCTCAAACCAAAATAAAGCTTTTGCGCAGAAGGTTTATAATCTTTCCAGAGGTAGTAATTATTATTTAACAAGACCTCAATAAAGAACTCTAAATTTTCACCTATCATTCTGGAGATTTCAAATCTATGCTTCCAACCATCAGGTATCTCATCATCTATGTCTTCCTCATAATATCTTCTGTCTATAAACTCAGCTCCCATATTAATCTTCCAGCCACCTGTATTCCATATTAACCAGATATCAAACATATTTTGAGGATAATGAGGAATTACTTTCCCAGGGTCATCAAGATTCTCTGCTTTTTGGTAGGTATAGGAAATCCCCTGTTCAAGAGTCTCACCCACATGAAGCAGTAAATCTAGCTTTGCTCCCCAGGAGCTCATATTGCGGATTTCTGGTCTAGCCAGGGAATTCGCACTATCCCAATTCCAGATGATGTCCTCTCCTCTATTGTAGAATCCTCCTAAAGATAAATCTGCAATAGAAGAAAGCTCATATTTCAACTGAGTTTCATAGTTCCAAAGCTTTACCATTTTATCCAGTTCTTCGTTTACATCTATGTAATCTCGAGAAAGATATAAATCATCAAATTCAGGAAGGTAGAATTCTCTTTCGGCCTCTACCTGAAGCCGCAATTTAGGGTTAAACTGCTCAGTTAGCTTTATATGAGGAAGAACTTCACTAGCCACTCCTTCTATTTTTTTGATACCCACTTCCAGACCTAGACTCAGACCTTTTATGATTTTAAACACTATGGCCTCATCTTTTATCCAAAGGTGAAACTGGCTCTTGTCTGCATAAGAGCTATTCTCAGCTCTAATTCCTACATTAAGAGGAACCTGTGGAATTTCCAATTCTAATTGAGCTCCAGGATTAAAATCCTGATAACTCACGCTATCCTCTTCCATTTCTGTATTCTCTGCCCAACCAGCAATCTTGAGAATATTGCCTCCCTGAAGCTTAAAGGTCAGATCTCCTGCCAGGCCAACTTTGTTTTTTTTTCTCTCTTTTTCCTCCGGAAGCTCCATTTTCTTCTGGTATCCATTGATACTAAGAAGTGCGTTTTTATTCTGGCCAAAATCCCAGATAAACCTGGTATTTAACCAATCCTCGTCCTTGGCCAGAGCAGAACCATCTTTTTCATAGGTGGTCCACTGAGGAGCAGAATACCTCCCCAGGGAAAGAAAATGTATCATCTTATCTTTTTTTCTCCCATAATCTAAGCGATAGTTAAAGTCATCATCGGCAGCCAGGGAAGCGGAGATATAAAGATAGGGAAGAGGAGATTCCTCTTTTGAAAGAGGACGATAAGCTCTCTCTCTGGGAGGAAACTGAACAAATGCTTCTGTTAGAGACTTTTCTCCCCGTATGGTCATAAGAGAAAGAGCTTTGACTCTAGTTGTTATGTATCTAGCTGGAGTGTAGCTGACAGAAAGTCGAGATAGACGAGGCTCCAGGAGAACAATAGGAGAAATCTCTTTTCTTTCCTCCATAAACCCCCCTATAAACCCCTCCGCAAAAGGAAGTCTCTCTTGTACTCTCTCTTCCACCCTTCTTTCCAACCCAGGGAAGGAGAGGAAATGGGAATAAGTCTTCTTACCCAAAGTAACTTGGAGAAAATAGTCAATCATACTCTTTTCTCCCCGAATGGGCATAAAAGAAAGAGTTCTGGTTCTCATCACTTCTAGATAAGACCTGTCTGTTCCTTTAACTACGACAATAGGCAGTTCGGTAGGAAGAGGTTTTTCCTTTGCCGGCTCTTCTGCACCTACCAAGTTTGACAAAGATAAAATAAACAAAGCTACTAATACAAAAACCATCCTTTTAACCATTTTCCTCTCCTTATCACCCTTTTATTCTTCTAGCTCCTTCAATCTCTTTTTTGCCTCATTTATCCACTTTTCCGCAAGGGATTCTTCCGCAAGAACCTTTTCATATTCCTTTCTCGCTTCTTCTCTTTGACCTTTAGCAAAATAGGATAACCCTATCTGTAAGCGAGCCTTGATTCTCCACTCCTTATATTGAGGATAGACAAGAGGCACTCTCAGGTACTCCACTAATGCCTTATCATAATCTTTTTCGTTAAACCAGCAATTTCCTATACCGAACTGGGCTTCCACAGCTAGAGCGTCCTTTTCACTATTTTGCACCACCCAGGAGTAGTGCTCGCGTGCCTGAAAAAACTTATCCCTAATGAAGAGAGAGTTAGCCAGTTTTAAGTGCGCCTCGGCAATTAGGCTACTAGCGCGGAAACTGCTAATGAATTCCTGCAGAGCTTTTCCTGCCTCTTCCCAGTTCTGGAGATTTTCCCAGCAAAGAGCAGTCTGATAAAGTGAGTATTCCAGAATATCTTTTTCCTTGGCCAGGGTAAGGGCTTTGTCGTAGGATTCAATTGCCTCCTTGAATTTCCTCTGTCTAAAGAGAGATTCTCCCCATCTATAATATACCTCTCCCCTCAAAGGATCATCGCTGCGGGAAAACTGTATAAATTTAGAATAGGCTGAAACCGCCTGAGGAAAATTATCTAATTTATAGAAAGACCAGCCCTGCCAGTAGTAGGCATCAAGTAAATAGGAACTGCGGGGAAAGTTGCTAATCAGATTTTCTAATTCAAGCGCAGCCTGAGTATAATCCTCTTTTTTTATAAAGTAACTGGCTATTTTCCATTGAGCAAAATCCGCTCTTTCAAAACCAGCAAAGTCCCTCACTATTGTTCGGAAAACAGAAAAAGACTCATCGTCATCTCCCAGTTGTTCATAGCATTCCCCCATTCTAAGTAGAGCCGCCGGAATAAGGTCACTCCCTGGATACTTTTCTGCCAAAGCTTCAAAAGTTCTTAGAGCCTCTTCATATTTTTCCTGGTTGTACTGGCAATTCCCCAAAAGAGAGTAAGCGCTAATAATCAACTCTCTTTCCTGGGGATAATTTAAAATTACCTTCTGAGAAGCAAGCTCTCCCTCTGCAAATTTCTCCTGATGGAAATAAGTCCAACTTATGGCATATTGGGCATAAGCGGCCATAGGGTCATTCGAATAGAGGTTGAGAAACTTTTCATAACCCATCCTTGCTTCGGTGTATTTCCCTAATTTAAAGTAAGAGCCGGCTATTTGATATAAAGAGGTAGGAACAAGACGGGAAGAAGGAAAACTCTCCTCTATTTTCGAATAGATTTTAATCGCCTCTTCAAAATCTTTTAAATTAAAGAGAGAATTTCCTGCCCCCAAGAGAGAGTCATCTATCCATTTACTGGCAGGATAACTCCGAATTACTTTGTTAAACGCCTCATTTGCCTCTGTGAATCTTTTTTGCTCAAAGTAGCACCAACCAATCTCGTATTGAGCATGAGATGCCTGGGAAGCCTGAGGATAATTGGCGATTACTGCCTGAAAATTCTCCCGCGCTTCTTCATAGCGGGAAAGATCAAGATAGCACTCTCCCAGTTGAAAAGTAGTATCAAGGATATATTGTGAGAAGGGAAATTTAGTGAGCAATTCATCATAATAATCTGCCGCGGACCCAAATTTCTCCTCGCTAAGATAGGTATAGGCAACTCCATACAGGCAATCCTCAATAAATTCGCTCTGAGGATACTCATTTACTACCACAAGATAGCTCTGCCTGGCTTGAGAAAATTTGTTTTGAGAGTACAGACTATCTCCCAAACGGATCCGGAACTCAGCAAGCTGGGATGATTGAGGGAAAGACTTGATGAGGTCTTGGAAAACCTTTGCTGCTTCCTGATAGTTCTCCTCTTTAAAATAAGTGTAGGCAATCCCACTCTGTGAAGCTTCCCAGTCTGATTCCTCATCAGGATCGACTAGAGCCTTGCTGTAAGCATTCCTGGCTTCCTGGTACTTGCCTATAGAATAAAGAGACTCACCTTGTCGGAAATTGGCTCCTACCTTGCCAAAATCATCAGCTGCTTCTCGATATCTACCTTTCTCAAAATAGGAAAATCCTCGTGCCAGCAGTGCTTCAGATAGATGCTCTGAAAGAGGATAGTTAGAAATAAAATTAGAGTATTCTCTTATCGCCTCACCATATTCTCTTTCCCAATAAAGGATTGTGGCTATATCATACTGAACTTCAGAGATTTTCTGGAAATTGGGGAACTCGACCCTTAATCTCTTCAGGGCCTGCAGAGCTTCTGGATATTTCTTCAATTCCAATAGGGTATATCCCAATGAATATAGAGAAGAAGAAAGAAATTCACTCTGAGGATAGTCCTTAATTAACCTCTCATAAGAAGAAGAAGCTTTCTCATAATTACCTAGATTATAATAGCATTCTCCTGATTGATAGAGACTATCGCCAATTAACTGGCTATTAGGATATTCATCCAGTAGCAGCTGAAAAGCAGAGGCAGCTTTTTCATATTCTTTCTGGTAGTAAAGACCTGTCCCGATGAAGTATTGAGCCTTATCACAATTCTTATTTTCCGGGAAGTCCTCGATGAATTTCTGGAATTGAAATACAGCCAAACCATATTTTCCCTCTTCAAACAGCCCTTGAGCAAAAATAAATTCATTATAGGCATCTCTCTCAGCTCCCTGAGCCGCAAAGAGAAAGACAAAACTGAGAAAAATTAATCCTATTCCTGCCGCCCATTTTCTCCTCATATTCTATCCTCCTTATCAAAATTATATAGCTTATTGTATAAAAGAAAACTTCTTTGTCAATTAAATGCTCCTGGCTGTTTTCTCAATTACGTTTACAAATTTCTTTACATCCTCTTTTGTAGTATCAAAGGAAGCCATCCAACGCACCTCAGACTTTTCCCTATTCCATATATAGAAGAAATACTTTTCCCGCAGTAGAGAGACATACTTGGGGGGAACGATTGCGAAAACAGCATTTGCTTCAACTTCTTGAGTTATCTTAGTGTCTGGCACCTCTTCTATTTTCCTGGCCAAAAGTCTGGCCATTTCATTGGCATGTTTTGCATTCTTTAGCCATAAATTATTTGATAATAACGCCTCGAACTGTGCGGAAATAAACCGCATTTTTGAAGCAAGCTGCATACCCTGTTTTCTAATATATTTAAAGTTCTCGGGTAACTTCCTCTTAAAGAAAATAACCGCTTCTCCAAACATCATACCATTTTTAGTCCCACCGAAAGAAAGCACATCAACACCAACATCAGCAGTTATTTGCCTTAGTTTGACATTAAGACTGGCAGCTGCATTGGATAATCTTGCTCCATCCATATGCAAAAATAATTGGTTTTTATGGGCAAAGTCGGCGATTACTTTGATTTCTTCTGGCTTATAAACAGTGCCCAATTCAGTAGCTTGTGTAATTGAAATTACTTTGGGCTGAGCACGATGTTGATTCCCCAGACTATGTATGTGCTCCTTTATCTGCTCAATTCTCATTTTCCCATCTTTAGTGGGAATAGTGACTAATTTACAGCCAATAAATCTTTCAGGAGCGCAACACTCATCTTTATCAATATGTGCTACCTCAGAGCAGATGACAGAATTGAAAGGCTCGACCATAGCTGATAGGCCGAGAACATTAGCGGCAGTACCATTGAACACAAAATAAACCTCAATATCTTTGCCAAAATGCTCCTCAAATTTTTTTACTGCAGATTGAGTAAATATATCATCGCCATAGCTAATCACATGACCCTGATTAACTGAATTTATAGCGCTTAAAATATTTGGGTGAACCGCTGCATTACTATCACTGGCAAAACTTATAAGTGGTTTTTGCAGCTTCTTATTGGGCTTATTTATCCATTTTCGACCGCCTCTATCTTCTGTTGCAAACACTTTTATCTCACTTTCCCTAATTACATCATCTTTAATTGCTTCGCCTTTTGTATAAGCCAACCGTTCAAGATATGAGATACCAGATACGATTCACGTTTTTTTAAAAACTGTCCTTCGGTAGACCATATAATTTCCTAGTTCATCAACTAAAATATAATGGAAAGAATAAATATAAAGATAAGAAGTAGCTCTACTCACTTAACATTATAGCGTAAATTTTAAAAATATCAACTAGCTCCTAACCTCAATGGCTAAGATTTAAGACTAATGAAAAAGAATCAGAAAAAATTGACAGAGGGAAGATTTCCTTATAAGATATAGACCCATACCCAAAGGATAATCCTATGACTAATTTTATTCATCTTCATACCCACAGTGATTATAGCCTTCTGGATGGAGCCTGCTCCATCTCCCAATTAATCAATCAGGCCTATAAGCTTGATATGCCTGCTCTGGCTCTTACTGACCATGGTAACTTATTTGGAGCTATAGATTTTTATCAGAAAGCAAAAAAGAGGAAGCTCAAACCCCTAATTGGCTGTGAGGTATATGTAGCTCCCACTTCCCGATTCAAGAAAAAAAAGATAGGAGGTCAACCTACCGCCTATCACCTTACTCTCCTGGCAAAAAACAAAAAAGGATATGAAAACCTGATGGAATTAATAACAGGAGGCTATCTGGAGGGATTTTATTACCACCCCCGAGTAGACAAGGAGTTTCTCTCCCAAAAGGGGGAAGGATTAATTGCACTTTCCGGCTGCGCCAAAGGCGAAATTCCCTTCCTACTTTCTCAAAATAAAGTGGATAAAGCAAAAGAGATTTGCCAGTTTTATAATAATTTGTACGGAGAAGATTTTTATCTGGAGGTTCAGGATGTAGGCCTGGAATTTCAAAAAAAAATCAATTCTTCGCTAGCAAACCTATCCCAGGAGCTCTCCATACCCCTGGTAGCTACCAATGATGTTCACTATTTGAACAAAGAAGACGCACAAGCCCAAGATGTTCTTTTATGTATCCAGACAGGAAAGACGCTGGATGATACTAATCGGCTGAAATTTAGCTCCTCCGAACTCTATTTTCGTTCTTCAGAGGAGATGGAAAAAATCTTTTCCCATCTCCCTCAATCAATCTCTAATACCGAACTGATTAGTGAAAAATGCAATCTTGAACTAGAACTGGGGAAAACACACCTTCCTGTCTATAGGGTCCCTGATGGACATAACTTAGATAAATACTTAAGAAAACTCTGCCAGGAAAGACTGCCTCATTGCTACCCTACTGCTTCAACCTCTGCGGAGCAAAGACTAGAAACAGAGCTAAGTATAATCTCAGGAGCAGGATACACAGGATACTTTCTTATCGTATGGGATTTCATCAGCTATGCCAAGAAAAAGAAAATCCTTATTGGCCCGGGTAGAGGTTCGGTAACCGGAAGTATCGTTGCCTACCTTTTGGGAATAACTAATATCAACCCTCTAGCCTACGGACTTCTCTTTGAACGGTTTCTTAATCCAGAGAGAACGGCTATGCCTGACATTGATATTGATATCCAGGATGAGAGAAGAAATGAGGTAATTAGCTATGTAAGAGAAAAGTACGGGAAAGAGAACGTAGCCCAAATTATCACCTTTGGGACTATGGCCGCCAGAGCTGCTGTAAGGGATGTAGGAAGAGTTTTAGGTATCCCTTACAGCAGGGTAGATCGTATTGCCAAACTCATCCCTTTTAACACAGAACTGAAAATAGCTATAGAGGAGAGCTCGGAACTTAAGGAAATTTTGAAAGAAGATGGCAAAATAAAAACCCTTTTTGAGATTGCCCAGAGTATAGAAGGTTTTACCCGTCATGCTTCAACCCATGCGGCTGGGGTTGTCATTGCTCCAGATAAACTAACCTATTATACCCCTTTATACAGAACTAATAAGAACGAAATTACCACTCAATACGAGATGCATTCTATAGAGGCGATCGGTCTTTTAAAGATGGATTTCTTAGGTTTGAAGACATTAAATGTAATCGGGGACGCTCTGGAGATAATTAAAAAGAATAAGGGAAAAGAAGTTGACCTGGATAGAATTTCCCTGGAAGACAAGAAAGCTTATGAGCTTCTTTCTCAAGCAGAAACATTAGGAGTTTTCCAGGTGGAAAGTCGAGGAATGCAAGACTTAATCAAGAAAATACACCCCGAAAGATTCGAAGACCTCATTGCTGTCCTTGCTTTATACCGCCCTGGACCTCTTCGAATGATGGATGATTTTATTGATAGAAAACAGGGGCGCAGCAAAATCGAATATCTGCATCCCAAACTCGAACCTATTCTAAAAGAGACTTACGGAGTGATTCTTTATCAAGAACAGGTAATGATAATAGCCAATGTTTTAGCTGACTTCAGCCTGGGAGAGGCAGATATACTAAGAAGAGCTATGGGTAAAAAAATACCTCAATTGATGGATGAACAAAAAGACAAGTTTATTGAAGGAGCAAAAAAGAAAGGAATTAGTCCTTCCCTGGCTACACGGATTTTTGAACTAATGGCTCATTTTGCCGGATATGGTTTTAACAAATCACACTCTACTGGCTATGCTCTTATCTCCTATCAAACGGCTTATCTTAAAGCTAACTATCCTTTAGAATTTATGGCTGCTCTTCTCACCTCGGAAATAGAGAACACTGATAAACTTGCCCTCTATATCAATGAATGTAGAAAAATGGATATAAAGATACTTCCTCCTGATATAAATCACTCCCTGGCTAACTTCATGGTAGAGAAAAATAAGCTCCGTTTTGCCCTGGGAGCGATAAAGAATGTAGGTAAAGCCGCTATCTCTTCTATCCTTAGAGTGAGAGAAAAAGAAGACCACTTCAGCTCTATCTTTGACTTTTACAGACGAGTAAATCCAAAAACAGTAAACAAGCGAATGATAGAGAGTTTGATAAAGAGCGGGGCTTTCGATTGCCTGGAAGGCTCCCGAGCGCAGAACCTGGCAGTAATAGACCAGGCAGCAGAAAAGGCAGCTCAGATACAGCAGGATAGAGAAAGAGGACAGCTCTCTTTCCTGGAGACACTGGAAAAGAGGGAAAGTGGCCCCAGTACGGAAAGATTCCCTACCATAGAAGAGGTCTCTAAAGAAACAAAATTAGCCTGGGAAAAGGAACTTCTGGGCATTTATATCAGTGGGCATCCTCTAGAGAAATATCGAAAGAGAATTAGTCGTTATGCGGCCCATTCCATCAAGGACTTATCTGGAATGAGAGACGAGGAGAAGATAAGAATTGTAGGAATAATAAGTAGTCTTACTTCTAGAAATGACAGAAAAGGAAAGAGGATGGGCTTTTTTACCCTGGAGGATTTAGATTCACAGATAGAAGTGCTGGTGTTTTCTAGCCTCTATGAAAAAAAAACCTCTTACATAGAGGAGGGAAAACTCGTTTTAATCAAAGGAAAACTAGATACTGCCAGTGACCCCCCAAAAGTTATTGCGGAGGAAATTGTTCTTTTCTCTAAAATCAAGGACATAGCTCATAATCTTCATATTGACATAAAGCATGAGGAACTAAAAGAAAAAAACTTGCTCAGGTTGAAAGAGCTCCTTTCTTCTCATAAAGGAAAACATGCACTCTATTTACATCTTAACCTCAGCCAAGACGAGAAGATTATTATTCGTTCAAAGACGATGAAAATGGGATTTTCTGATTCTCTGATATCTGAGGTAGAAAATCTTATAGGAACACACTCAGTATGGCTGGGTGAGGAATAAACTGTGAATAGTGAATCGTGAATAGTGAATGGTCAAAAAAAGAAACCAAAATATGATTTACAATTCACGAGATTTATGACGAGGAACTAAGTCATGCAGAATTCGGCTGAATACAAGTTCAAACTAAAGGAACTTCCTAAAGAACAAAGACCGAGGGAAAAGTTGATCAAATATGGCCCTGATGTCCTCAAAAATGGCGAACTTATGGCTGTCATCCTGAACACAGGTTATAGAAAAGAGACAGTAATGGAGCTTTCTCATCGCATCATCAAAGAATACGGCTCCAAAGCCATCGTGCAGGAGAAAAACGTGGGGCGATTAATGGAGAATTTGGGCATTCCTCTGGTAAAGGCTTGCCAGATAGTTGCTTGCTTTGAACTGGGAAGAAGATTCTTTAAAGAAGAACCGGGCAGGTTCCCTACTATTAGAAGTCCAGAGGATGCCTACAGATATCTTGAAGGGATGAAAAAACTTAAGAAAGAGCAATTTCGTGGATTATATCTTAACACGAGAAACAAAATTATTCATGACGAGATTATATCCATTGGGACCCTTACGGCAAACTTAGTGCATCCCCGGGAAGTATTCCAACCAGCTATTGAGTATCTAGCCGCAGGTATAATTATTGCTCATAACCATCCTTCCGGGGACCCTAACCCCAGTGAAGATGACCTGGCAGTAACCAGACAGATGGTAGGGGTAGGAAGAACAATGGCTATCGAGGTTCTTGACCATATCATCATCGGCAATGAGAGATATGTTAGCTTGAAAGATAAAGGGCTTATGTAGTTTCATTCAAATAACAGCAAGGAGTTCAAGTGATGGAGAAGATAGAAGTAGGATACATGGATTGCCTAAAAGAAACTTTTACAACTATGGGCAGAAGTGGTCTTTTGTTGGTTTCCGTTAGCCAGCAAGAAAAACCTAATGTTATGACCATTGGTTGGGGAACTGTTGGTATTGTCTGGGCCAAACCTATGTTTATTGTTCTGGTTCGTCCTTCTCGTTTTACTTATGGTCTCATTGAAGAGACAGGGGACTTTACGGTAAATGTTCCTCCCCTGGAAATAAGCGAGAAAGTCTCTTTTTGTGGTACCGTTTCTGGACGAGAGCATGATAAATTCGTCGAGCAAAAGCTTACCACTATTCCAGCAAAGAAGGTAAAATCACCCTTGATTGAGGAGTGCCTTATTCACTATGAGTGCAAAGTGGTACACAAGAATGATGTCCTTCCTCCTGAGTTAGCTTCAGATATTCCTCCTGCCTTCTATCCCCAGGGAGATTATCATCGTGTTTTCTATGGTGAGATTATGCGAGTATGCGCTGCCAGAGATATAAAAAGGCATGAGTAAACAATTAGAACAAGCTGGCTTGGTGACATTCGAGGATGAAGTAAAAAGAAATTACCGCTGGAACTTCACTGTCAATCTCCTGGATTGGGTTTTCTTCTCCATGGGAATGAGCTTCGCTTCGCTCAATACAGTGCTACCCGCTTTTGCCCGCCATCTTACCTCCTCCAATTTCCTCATTGGTCTCATCCCTTGCCTTAGTACCCTGGGTTGGCTTCTTCCTCAAATTCTAATAGCCAATTTCACCCAAAAATTAAAAAGAAAAAAAGATCTGATTATTGTTACTGGGCCGGGAGAAAGGATTCCCTGGTTCTTTCTATTCCTGGCAGTAATGTTTCTTTCTTCTTCCTCTTCTTCTCTCTTGTTAACTATTTTCTTTATTCTCTATGCACTATTCTGTTTCTCAGGAGGAATGGGAGGTGTTGCCTGGCAAGATATGCTGGCTAAAGTAATACCTCTAAAAAAGCGGGGTCGTTTCTTTGGTTGGAGCAACTTCCTGGCTGGTGGAGTGAGCATTTTTGGTGCCTTTTTATCCATCTATTTATTGAAGAATTTTCCTTTCCCCAAGAATTTTGCCCTCTGCTTTCTATTTGCCTTCTTTGCTACTTCTATCTCCTACATATCTTTTATCTTGATAAGGGAACCTGTCTATCCTGTAAAGAACAAAGAATCCAGCTTCAGGGAGTATTTCCTCGGACTCCCCTCTTTGCTTAAGAAAGACAAGAATTTTTTCTCTTTTCTCATCGCCAGTATCTTTCTGAGTTGTGGAGCAATGGCTACCGCCTTCTTTGCTGTCCATGCCATGAATAAATTGACTCTTCCCGACAGCCAGATAGGGATTTTCACTCTTTTATTACTTACTGGACAGACCATTAGTTCTATCTTATGGGGCTACCTGGGAGATAAAAAGGGATATAAACTTATCATGGAATTGGGAATTCTGCTTACCATCCTCGCTATCCTACTTGCCATCTTTTCTTCTTCTATTTATCTATTCTACGGGGTATTTTTTATCTTTGGCTGGGCTTTTAGTGCATATTTTATCTCCAGTATGGGGGTCATGCTGGAATTCTCCACTCCTGAAATGAGACCAACCTACATCGCCCTAGCTAACACAATTAAAGCACCTTTTGTGAGTTTATCTCCTCTCTTGGGTGGGTTCCTTGCTGATAGAATCGGCTTTCCTTTTGTCTTTGCTATTACTATATTTATCCTTCTAGGGGGAATTTTGTACCTGGCTCTTCTGGTTAAAGAACCCAGACACCTCCCTGCCCACCTTCCTGGCAGATATGTGGCAAAAAAACGCCTCTAAAAATTGTCCTGAGGCTTCCCTTGACACAGCTTCAAATTTTTATAGGCTAAGTCAATGCAAAAAACTTTTAATAAAGAAAAGAGAATAGAATCAAGGAGGAAATAGCAATGAAGGTAGGAGTATTTATGGCACTATTTAATCAAAAATCCTTAGGGGAGGCTTTGGATTATGTTCAGAAGACAGGCCTGGAAGCAGTGGAGGTAGGCACGGGTAACTATC
>NJBQ01000003.1 GCA_005223095.1 Candidatus Aerophobetes bacterium Ae_b3a | reverse complement strand
TCAGAAAGGGAAAGATACGGCAACCTGTCTGTAGAACTCTTCGTACCTGTAAAGTAGGAAGTGACCCTGGATAAGCATGAGTGAAGAGCACTGACTCTTTAGCTAAAGAGTCAAGGTAAGGTGTCTTAATCCACCTATTTCCATAACAACCCACATGATCCTGTCTCAAAGTATCGATAATTATGAGTACTACATTCATCCCAGCTCCTCCTCTTAATTCTATTTTCGGTAATTCAAGATTTTGCTTCTTGAAAAAAATCCAGCAAAAAGTGAAGAATAAGATAGTTGGATTTGACTAAAACTCTCTCTCCTGATGTATAATAGAGAAAATCTATTGAGAACATCAGCAGAAAAAGGGAGTTCTTAAACCGCCTCCAACCTTACTCCAAGGAAAATTTCATCTTTTTACTTTGTTCTTGGTTTTCGTTAATCCCATCATAAATATCAATCTAATCGGGAGGTTTTCCATTTTCTGGAAAGAATAACAAAATCATTGGATACCCACGGGCTTGCCCGTGGGTATCCAATGTACTTTTTCTTTTGCACTTTGCCTCAATTTCTTGAACTGACTGGTTCATCACCGACATACCTTTACGGCTCCTATTTCACAACAGCTATTCTCCCGCTAAAGTTTTCCATCACAAAGATATAGATACCTCTGGCTACTAGATTACCCTGCTCATTTTTACCATCCCAGGAAACCATGCTATTGCCGTATTTCTCCTGCAAGACTTTTACCAGCTCCCCGCTAAGATTAAGAATTCGTATTTTCATATAGGGAACAGAATTTCCCCAGAAGACTAGATTAGTATGTGCCGAAGGAGAGAACGGATTAGGATAAGCTACTATCCCGCTGGGGATGACAAGCAGCGATACTTCGATGGTTTCAGTTCCCCCATTGGAGATCACAGTTGCCGCACCCATGTAGGGACTTAAGCTTTCTGTCAATTCTTCTGTTTCAACAGTTATATAGATTGTGTTATCATTGCCTTCAAAGCCGGATGGATTTACAGTCATCCAATCACGGTTAACTGTAACGCTCCCACTTAGTGTGCCCGCACCAGCATTGTAGGCCCGAAAAGTCATTGTCTTGCTTGAACCTTTTCCCAGTTCGCCAAAATCTAGAGAAGAAGGGTCAACTTGCAGAAGAATAATTCTGATTATTATTGAATGGGCCGCAGACCATCCAGATTCTGCATCATAAGCGTCCTTTGCTTTCACTCTCACCTGGTAGGTGCCTTCGCCTGACCAGGAGTGGGACAGGCTAGCCGAACCTCCACTGTTGACAAAAGAGGTCCAACCGGACTGGCTACCATCTCCCCAGTCAAACTTGAAAGCTATTTGGTCCCCATCAGGGTCGGTAGTGATTGCAGTAAAACTGTATGAAACGTCACGCATGCCACTGTCAGGTCCTGAGGGAAATGAAGGAGTAGCGGGTGGCTGGCCAATCACGATGTCATGCCCTGCAGACCAAGCTGACTCGCCACCATAGATGTCTTTTGCTTTTGCCTTCACCTCATAAGTCATCTGACCAGACCAGGAGTGGGACAGGCTAGCCGAACCTCCACTGTTGACAAAAGAGGTCCAACCAGACTCAATCCCGTCTCCCCAGTCAAACTTGAAGGCTATTTGGTCTCCATCGGGGTCAGTAGTGGTGGCAGTGAAGCTGTAGGAGACCCCCGGGGATCCGCTGCTGGGGCCTGTGGGCACTGAAGGGGTGTTAGGAGGTTGGTTTCCCGACTCGGGATAGATGTAGCGAATGCCGTCTATATCGTCCTGGTGTAAAGTTCTTTTCTTGGTTTCACCCTCAGAAGACCAGCCGTACATCGTCTTCTCAGAATGTTCAGAAGTAGGATAGTATAAATCCCCTAACAGCAAAGTATGCCCGAATTCATGGGTGGCTATATTCTGGACATCGAATTTTCCTGCCTCTCCGGTTGATGACCAAACAATATCATTTTGAAATTCAATATCACATTCAACAATCTCCAGCGTAGCCGTGTCATACCAGGTCCAACATACTGCGATCACACTTCCCCCTGGTTCGCTGTCACCCCAGGAGACCACATTGTACCCGTCCCTTGTTGGATAGGATAGCCCACGACTGGTTGTGCCCAGATATGTTTCGCTAAAATAACTACCGCTAACATTCTCCCACGTCTGATATCCGGCTCTAATGGCATCAAATTCTCCGGTGCAGTCGGCTGTCCCGTCTTGATTTATCTCCCATCTAACTGGCAGGTCGCTATCATCCCAGTGGAGGCCATCGTACAAGAAGGAGAATGAAGGGGTTACGCTGAACAACAAAGCTAAGACGGTCAAGGCAAGAATGGGCCACAACTTACTTACTTTAAACACTATTGGCTCCTCTTAGCCTTCTGCAGGATGCCTTTGATTTGACTGATAAAACTGTCTAAAGGGACCTCTAGCCCCAGAATCCTATTCTTGACTCTATCTTCCTCAATGGTGTACTTTCCCTGGAATAAACCAACCACTGAGAAAAGAGGCAGTTTCTCCATTCTGAGAAACAAGAATACCTCCTCCCCTTCCCTGAACTGGGGGCTATCTGATACCTTGAGGCCGATATCACCAACTTCTCCCCCTGGCACCTTAACAATGATTTCCTGAACTTCTCCCACACCTGAGAGATTTTTAGTATGTTGTTTAACGGAAACGGTGACGTAGGTATAAATTAAGGTCTTTTCTTCATTCCATCGGCTTTCTATCTTTTTGACTTTTCCAATCAGGATAGAGTCTGCTTGGGAAGTTAGCTCTTCTATACTCTTCCTTACCATCAGTGCGGACACTTGAGGAGCAAAGAATTCAGTTAATAAGAGAAAGATAAGCACACTATTAAGAATGGAATATATTTTCATCATTCTATTTTTCCTCTTCGATTTGTGAAATGATAGTATCTTCTGGTATGAACAAAGCCAAAGACTCTGCTTGATTTCTGACAAAATAGTAACTCCGGGTCGAGATAATGCTCTGACCAGAACAGCGAGAAATCATCTGCGATGAGCACTACCCATAGCACAAATTGGCGATTTTGTCAAATTTTGGCCCAGGGTGAGTTTTTCATGTAGCCCATTCTAGTTTTGATTATGTGATGACCCTGGACAGCAGGGTTTCAGTAGAGATTAAGAAAAAGGGAAGATTGGTGTGTTGTTAGAAAAAATCTGGAGGGGACCTCTCTCTCTTAATTTATTTAGGTTAATTCTAAGAGGGAGCTAGTTACTTCTTCTCTTTTCAGCTTAAGAGAGTCACTGTCTTTCACCACTATCGGCTTGCCAATAAATACGGTAATATTATTAAAAGGCAGGGGAATGCAATGATTATCCCATCGATTCAGCAGAAATCCTCTACGAGCCTGCACTGCTAGAGGAATAATCTCAGCTCCTAATTTCCGGGCAATGTAGATCACTCCTGCTTTAGTTTCACGAGGTGGCCCCAGAGGACCATCCACAGCAATAAATCCTGGATTGCCCTCTTTAATTGCCCTAATAAATGGCATTATAGACCTTCGATGCCTGGATATGCGCACTATACGATATTTAAAGACAGAGGCCAATTGAGCCATGAAGTCTCCTCGAAAAGATGAATGAACTAGGGCCACTGCGTTTTTTATGCGAAAGGAGAAAAGCAGTAATGTATAATTGCCGTGCCAGAAGGCAAAGATGACTCTCTGTTTTTCCTTTTTAATTCTTTCTAGCTCTTTCCCGCCTATAATGGTTATTCTGCTGGTTATAAACACAAAAAGTAGGATTATTTGGGCAAACCAGCTGGGAACCTTTATTGCCATAACAGGACAGACGATTCTTTGAAAAACAAATTCATAGAACAGTCTGCGAATCACTAAATTCAAAAGTACTTGCTTCCCAACTGTCTCATATAAGGTTTGCTCAATAACAATTCTCAGGACAATAACCACAGCAAATCTAACAACTAGTAACTGTATTTGTTTTCTATAAGTAATTCGGTTCATAATTAATCCTTCTTCCATTACTATAGACTTTATATATTTTGTGTCAAACGGCGCTAGACTTATTCTCTTTCTTTGATATAAATACAGGGGAGACCTCAGGAGGAATGAAATAGCTGAACTAAGAAAGGACCCTGTAATTGCAAGGTGGGTAATTATCTCCACAGAGCGGGAGAAAAAACCCTTACACTTTACCGTTGAGAAGCCTGGGCCAAGCAAAGAGAAAAAGTGCCCCTTTTGCGAAGGAAACGAGGCTGCTACTCCCCCTGAAATCATTTCTTACCGCAGAAAAGGTACTAAACCTAATACCCCTGGTTGGCGGATAAGGGTAGTGCCCAATAAGTACCCTGCTTTGAAAATAGGCGGTGATCCAAATAAAAGAGAAAAGGGAATATATAAGATGATGAGTGGAATTGGTGCTCATGAGGTAATAATTGAAACCCCTCATCATATAGAGGACGTATTTTATCTTGAAGATAAAGTTGTAGAGGAGATGCTCTGGGTTTATTGGGAGAGGATAGTAGAACTTATGAAAAATCCCCATTTCCAATATGTATTAATTTTTAAGAACAGGGGTATAGTAGCCGGAGCATCTCTAAGCCACTCCCATTCTCAATTAATTGCTACTCCTCTAGTTCCTAAACGTGTAGAGGAGGAGCTTGAAGGCTCTAAGGAGTATTTTGAGCTCAAGGGAAAGTGTCTTTTCTGTAATATTGTAGAGCAGGAGATAGCCCTGGAAGAAAGACTCCTGTGGGAGGATGAAAACTTCATAAGCTTATGCCCTTTTGCCTCCTGTTTTCCTTATGAGATGTGTATTCTGCCTAAAAGACACTACTCTGATTTTAGGGAAATTAAGAAAAGTGAGATAAAAAGCCTGGCTAGAATACTTAAAAAATGCATCACCTCCCTTGATAAAATCCTTCCTCACATTCCTTACAACTATATCATTCATACTTCTCCCTGCAGCAGACCAGATTTAGAGTTCTACCATTGGCATCTGGAGATTATACCTCGCCTTAGCAGAGTTGCTGGGTTTGAATGGGGAACTGGCTTTTACATAAACTACATAACACCCGAAGAAGCAGCAAAATACTTAACTCAACTACAAAGTTCTCCTATTAGTCTGAGATAATCTTTAAGATGGCGTGTTATCAGAAATTTGTCTTTAACCACTTTTCTACCAGCTTCTCCCATTTCTCGCCCATAAGAAGGATTCCTTAATAGATACTCAACTTTGTCTATTGCCTCCTCAATTGAGTTAACCAAAAATCCACTTTCACCGTCTTTTATCTGCAGTACTATCCCTCCAGCATTACCTCCTATAACAGGACGAGCTTTCCATAAGGCTTCGGTAACTGTTAACCCAAATCCTTCTTTTAATGATTTTTGAATTACAATATCAGCCCCTCTTTGCAGGGCATTTATCTCAAAGAAGCTGTCGGGAGGAAGATTTAGAATATAAATATCTGAATCGCCTTTGGCCTCTTCTTTTACCTGCTTGAGAACCTGCCAACCTTCCGGATCATCCTCGGCTGTTCCTCCTGCCAGAATCAATCGACAATCGGCTTTTTTTTTCACCTGCCGATATACCTTTATTACTCCAATAGGGTCCTTGAAATAATCAAAACGGGAAACCTGAAGTAACATCGGTCTATCCTGAGGAATTCCTAATTTTTTAAACACATTCTTTACCTGTTGGGTTGAAAGCTCTTTATTCTTTTCACTGAGAGGATCTATAGAAGGAGGGATTATATAATGGGCTAAAGGAGAAGGCTGAACAAAATCCTCAAGGGAGAAAATAGCCGCATCGTATTGTCCAATATAGGAATATAGAAAATCCCAGGTTCTCTTATCGGCACTGGAAAGGTCTATGTGGCATCTCCAGACCCATTTATTGTTTCCTCTGGCCCTAACGAGAGCTGCAGGTTGAGGGTCATGAATGATTACCACATCAGAGGCAAGGTCAACTTTTTTCATATTCTCATCGTTTACTCTCCTGTACTCATCCAACATATCCTGGGTTATCTTCTCTCCCCCTTTAAGAGAAAGGCCTTGCAGCAGATTGTGAAAGAGCTTAGTTGTGCGAAAGAATTTATCTGTCCCCTGCATTACCTCCCAGCGGCAAGGAGTACCTACAAGTCTGAATAAAGGCACAAGACTGCGTAAAATCTCCACCACTCCCCCACCTGTGGGTGTCGAGTTGACATGCGTAACTGAGATACCCTTGATTTCATCTGCAAGTGCAAGCAATTCCCCTATTTCACCGGATCCGACAATCTCCTCATACGCTGAGAGCTGAGAAAATGACATATTTTTATCCTTATCCTTTCACTGAACCAGCTAAAATCCCTCGCACAAAATAACGCTGCAAACTGAAAAAGATGATAAGAGAGGGAACAATGGAGATAAATACCGCTGCGGTGAGAAGTTCCCAATCCTGACCGTAGGAGCCAACCAAACTGCTTATCTGAACAGTAATAGGTGCTACATCTGGCGTCCCTCCCAGGTAAATAAGTGCAACCAGAAGGTCATTCCATACCCATAAGAATTGAAAGATAGCAAGAGAGGCAACAATAGGCACAGAAAGCGGAAGTACAATATATAAGAAAGTGTGAAATGAGGAGGCTCCGTCAATAGAGGCAGAATCAAAAAGCTCTTTAGGCAATCCCGAGATAGAATTATATAGCATATATATAGCCAGAGGAAGTCCATAACCACTGTGAGCTAACCAAATTCCCGGGAAGCTGCCGGCAAGACCTAATTTGTTAAAAATCCGCAAGACTGGAATGAAGGTCATCTGGAGAGGAACAACCAGAAGTGCTATTAGAGCCATAAAAACAAATGTATGCCCAAAAAACTTCATCCAGCCAAGAGCATAAGCTGCCAACAAGGCTATGCTTAAGGGTATTATGGTGGCAGGAATGGTAATGATAAAGCTGTTCAAGAAAGCTCTCCCCACACCTAGTCGACTCAGAACCATATTATAATTTCTTAAAGTAAGGCGAGCTGAATCAAACATATTTCCCAATACTGTCCACCAGCCGCTATTTGCCACATCCTGGGCAGGCCTAAAGGATGTGATAAGCACGCCAATTGTGGGAATCAACCACAAGACAGCAATGAGAATAATTACCGTATGCAGGAGTCCACGAGATAAGATTCTGCTCGTCTTCTCGCTCATTATTTCTCCTCTCTTTTAAACCGATGCAGGTTGAGAAGCATCATAGGAAGAACAAGCACTAGTAAAACTACAGCAATGGCACTTGACCTACCAAAGTTTCCAAACTGGAACATTTCCTTATACATACGATTGGCAATAACTTCAGTGCCAAAGTTACCGTTGGTCATAACATAGATAATATCAAATACCTTAAGCACAAAGACTGCCATGGTAGTGGTAAGTACAGTAATGGTGGGCACAAGTAAGGGGAGAATAACTCGCCAGAAAATCCTCCATTCGTTAGCTCCATCAACTCGTGCTGCTTCCAAAAACTGTCTAGGAATACTCTTATATGAAGCCGAGAGTACCACCAAACAAAATCCTGTCCATACCCATATGCCAACTAATATCAGACAGAGATTATTGACCCAGGGTCTTTCAATCAACCAGGCCACAGGAGGCAGATGAAATGTCTGAAGGAGGGCATTAAGAATGCCAATTTGGGGAGCCCCGGCTGGCCTGAAAGCATAGACAAATTTCCATATAACGCTAGCGCCTACAAAAGAGATGGCCATAGGCATGAAGATGATGGATTTAATAATAACCTCATATCTTACTCTATCTAAAAGCACAGCAAGGACGAGGCCAAGAAAGACCGTTATGGCACTAAAAACCACCACCCACAGAGCATTGTTGCGGAATGCTGTTAGCATAACTCTATTTGTGAAAGCATAGATATAGTTACCGGCTCCCACAAAGACATTGGAACCTTTATCAAAAAAAGAAAGATACAGAGTATGAAAAGAAGGATAAATGAGAAAAAACCCGAGCAAAGTTAAGGCTGGAGCCAGATATAACCAGGGAGTTGATTTCTTTGTGTACATTTTTATCTTTCTGTGGATGGGAAAAGGATTTGTGGCCACCTCTGGTGGCCACAAATCCCCTCTTAAATCTATTTCTTGTAAGCATCAACAGCGGTTTCTTCGATTCTTTTCAGGACAGAATCCAGATCTTCACCACCTACATAATCCAGTATCCCACTCCAGAAAGAACCAGACCCCACAGCAGCAGGCATTAAGTCAGAGCCATCAAAGCGAAACGTTTGAGCACTGGCTAATATCTGAGCAGCTTCTCGAGTAAGGTCATCAGGATAGGCACTAGGATTAACTCTTCTGTTAGCTGATAGCTTTCCCAGTTGGACAACCCAAATCTCCTGAGCACCAGCAGTTGCCAGGTAGCGCATAAGAGCCTGTGCCTCTGGAGTATTGTTAAATACCGCAAACATATCAGCAGCTCCTAAGGCAGGAGTACCATACTCCGGGTCAATGGATGGGAAGGGGAAGAAGCTGAAATCCTCACCGGGTTTAAGAGTAGGGTCGTAATTCAAGATAAAGCTCTTAATGAAAGTGGCCTGTTTGTGCATGTAGGCGCGAGGTGGACTGGTGAATAGCACATTGGGAGCATCACCAAAGTTGGTAGTGAGCGCAGTTGCCGCTCCTCCATATACATATTTATCACTTCGGGCAATATCACCGAAAATTTCCCAGGCACGCTTCACCGCTGAATCTGTCCAGGGTATTTCGTGATTGACCCACTTATCGTAAATCTCCGGTTTGACAGTTCGCAGCATAATATCCTCAATCCAGTCCGTTCCAGGCCAGCCGCTGGCAGCACCAGATTCAAGACCAATAGACCAGGGAGTCTTGCCCTGAGCAACCATCTTATCAGAAAGAGTCATAAGTTCATCCCAGGTTTGTGGTATCTGGTATCCCGCACTGGAAAACGCCTTGGGGCTGTACCAGACCAGGCTCTTGAGGTCAGCTGAGATGAAAATGGAATACAATTTTCCTCCGTAGCTCCCCAGGTCAATCCATGTCTGGGAATATTCGTCTTGCAGTTTACCTATGTCCATAAATTCACTGAGGTCAACTAGCGCTCCTACCTCAGCAAATTCCTGCATCTGACCAGGATTGGGTATACCAGAAATATCAGGAGGATTACCGGCCGCTACTCGTGTAGTAAGTATTGTGGGAAGATCACGTGTACCGGTGAATTCCACTTTGATGCCCGTGGCCGCTTCAAAAGGTTCTACCATCTTCATAAAAGCATCTCTTTCAGCACCTCCCCATGTTCCAAGGACAGTTACAGTCTTTCCAGCAAAAGCCGCTGTACAGAATAGTCCTGCCAACAAGACCGACACTAAAAAGAAAATAAGCTTCTTACTCATTTTTCTCTCCTTTAGCTCCTATACTTTACAAAGATTAACTTACTTTTTCACCTCCTTTCCCCCAATATCATTTTCATCTTGTTTTTTATCTTTGCCATAATTGACCTTTTTCTCACAGGCACCTTCTCTATGTCTTTGATTCATATTCTCTTATCGGAATTTTTCCACAAAAAGATCCGGGTTACTGAAAATTTGCTGCAAGACACGAAGAGCGGCTCCTTTCGCACAAGGCATCTCCCTATCCCGAGCCATTTCTACCTTAAACTCCCAATCAGATAATCCTCGAAGACGATGCTTTAAGCCCTTCTCGCATTCCTCAATAAACATGCCTTCCCATTGTTCCAGAATACCAGCATTTATTACCACCCGGTCAGGGTCAAAGAGAATCACCATGTTGAGCATAGGCATCAATAGGTGGTCCCTGAGCTTCAATACCATTTCCTGGGGATTTTCTATTTTCATTACATCCTCAATTAGTTCCTCCCGCTTCCTGCTGGCTGAAAAGTCCATATAGGCATGACGAAGAGTTGCTGCATTTCCATGAGCTCCGTCAAAAACCTCACCGTTTATGAGTACTCCACCACCCATCCTAATATCACCCTTTATTCCTTTTCTCAGGGTCAAATACAGCAGGACTGTATCTCGATAGTCCATATGATAACTCTCAGATAGTGTCATAAGATTCACATCATTATCAACAACAACTGGTATTTCCGTTATCTCCTGTAAAATTCTTTTGGCCGGGACATCCTTCCAGGAAGGAAGATTTTTTCCAGAAATAGTTATCTTTTCATCTTTTAGAAATGCAGGAGCGCCAAATCCAATTCCTACTACATCCTCCTTTGTTAATCCGCTTTTGGCTATCAAAGAAACTATCTTCTCACCAACATACTCTGTGGCGGATTGAGCACTTCCCCTGGTCGGAATATGGGAGAAATCTTTCTCTACCACTCTCCCTTTTAAATCGGTAACCACCAGGGTCAGCTCGGGAATCTCGAAATCCACACCTATGACATACTTTACCTTCTCATTAAACTCATAGAGTATGGGCCTGCGTCCCCCTGAGGATTGGCCAAATTCACTTTCCTTAACTACTTTTTTTTCTAAGTAGAACCTTATGATTTTGTTCACTGTAGGTATAGAAAGGTCACAGATGTTGGCCATCTCTTTTTTAGATAATCTTCCTTTATCTCTCAATGCACAGATAAACCGTAATTTGTTCACTTTAACTCTCGCTAAATGGGATAATTTTATAAAGACTTTTATAAAAGTCTTATAATAAGTATATATCAAATAAAAGTTTTGTCAAGAAATTACCTCAGGACAATTTCTTCCGTCGCTGTATAGTAGCCTTCTATTATTTCTGCTTAGCTTCTCGTTTCGGGAAAAATATAAACTCGTCGCTTTGCTCCTCAAACAGTATATTTTTCTTCTTCCTCAACTCCAAGCTTCGTTGAGGTTGCTCCTATAAGGCTTCTTCAGAAAATGTCCTTCGGTAGACCATATAATTCCTAGTTCATTAAGAATTAGATGGAGCGTACGCGGTAGGTGGGGTAGTAGGTCATTGCTAGGAGATGCTTTGGAAGGATAGGGCTTGTTATTGTATAGTATATTCCCTTATTTTCCAGAGAAAGTAAGCCTGGAATCCTTCAGGTCTATTTGAATGGTAGTTCCTTCTTTGAATTTGCCAGCCAGGAGATATTTAGCCAGAGGGTCTAGCACCTCTCGTTGAATGACTCTCTTTAGTGGTCTTGCTCCATAATCGGGGTCAAAACCTTTTTCAGCTAGATAATTCTTTGCCTTTTCTGAGTACTCAAGTTTAAGGTCTTTTTCTTTTAGTCTCTGGTTTACTTCAGAAAGCTGAATATCCACAATCCTTCTGATTTCTTCTTTTCCTAAGGGATTGAAGATGATTACTTCATCAATCCGGTTTAAGAATTCTGGAGCAAACTGGGCTCTAAGAGCGGACATCACTTTATTCTCTATATCTTGCCGCCTCCCAGAAGACATTCCCTGTAGATAACTACTCCCTATATTGGAAGTCATAATAATGACTGTATTTTTAAAATTTACCGTTCTTCCCTGTCCATCAGTGAGTCTGCCGTCATCGAGAATCTGAAGCAAAGTGTTATAGACATCAAGATGAGCTTTTTCTATCTCATCAAGAAGGATGACTGAATAAGGTCTCCTTCTTACTGGCTCGCTGAGCTGGCCTCCTTCTTCATAACCAACATATCCTGGAGGTGCACCAATAAGCCGGGAAACAGTATGCCTTTCTGTGTATTCGCCCATATCAATTCTAATCATAGCTTCTTCATCATCAAAGAGAAATTCTGCCAGGGCTCGGGCAAGCTCTGTTTTTCCTACCCCGGTAGGGCCCATAAAAATGAAAGAACCGAGCGGGCGCCTGGGGTCCTGGAGCCCAGTACGGCTCCTCCTTATAGCATTAGAAACAACTTCTACGGCTCTGTCCTGGCCTATCACTCGTTCTTCTAACCTCTCCTCCATGCGAGAGAGCTTATCCTTTTCTCCTTCTATAAGTCTTGAGGTGGGTATGCCTGTCCATTTTGAAACCACCTCTGCTATATCCTCTTCATCTATCTCCTCTTTTAGCATCTTTTGATTCTTTTGCAGCAGAGCCAATCTCTCGTTCTCTTCCTTTAGTGATTTCTCCAATTCTATAAGAGTGCCATAACGAAGTTCTGCTGCTACTTCCAGTCTGCCTTCTCGTTCAGCTTTTTCGGATTCAATCCTTGCTTGTTCCATCTTTTCTTTGGCCGCACGAATTTTCTGAATAATAGCTTTTTCATCATTCCAGTGCGATTTTAGCCCATCACCTTTCTCCCTCAGATTAGCCAACTCTCTTTCCAATTGCGCTCTTCTGGCCTGAGATTCCGTATCCTTTTCCTTCTTTAAAGCCTCTTTCTCAATCTGTAATTGAGTTATTCTTCGCTCTACTTCATCTATTTCAGTGGGGCAACTATCCATCTCCATGCGAAGTCCAGCCGCAGCTTCATCAATAAGGTCTATGGCTTTGTCGGGTAGAAACCGCTCACTTATATAGCGATGAGATAGCCTGGCAGCAGCAATAATAGCTGAATCTTTGATCCTGACTCCGTGGTGAACTTCGTAGCGCTCCTTTAAACCACGTAGAATAGCTATGGTATCTTCAATAGAAGGTTCTTCAATATAAATAGGCTGAAACCGTCTTTCCAGAGCAGCATCCTTTTCTATATTCTTTCGGTACTCGTCCAGAGTAGTAGCACCAACAGCCCTCAGTTCTCCTCTAGCCAGGGCTGGTTTTAACATATTGGAAGCATCTACTGCCCCCTCGGCAGCTCCAGCCCCTACTACCGTGTGAAGTTCGTCAATAAAGATAATTAATTGACCTTCCGCCCGTCTTATCTCACGCAAAACAGCTTTCATTCTATCTTCAAATTCACCGCGAAATTTAGCTCCGGCTACCATTGAACCAATATCTAAAACCAAAAGACGTCTATTTTTCAAACTATCCGGAACATCGCCAGCTATCATTCTTTGAGCTAACCCCTCCACTATTGCTGTCTTGCCTGTTCCGGGTTCGCCTATAAGCACAGGATTATTCTTTGTTCGCCGTGATAGAACCTGTATGATACGTCGGATTTCCTTGTCTCTACCAATCACCGGATCTAATTTACCCTGCTTTGCCAAAGAAGTAAGGTCTGTGGTATAACGCTTGAGAGCCTGATATTTTCCTTCCGGATTCTGATCGGTAATGCGCTCGGCTCCACGAATATCAGCTAAAGCTCTAAGAAGAGTGTCCTTATTTACACCGTTTTCTTTTAGGGTTTGACCGGCAAAAGAATTATCTTCACAAAGAGCAATAAGAAGATGCTCAACTGCCACATATTCATCTTTCATTTGAGTAGCTTCCAACTGAGCGGCTTTCAGAATACCATTCAAAGAAGAAGACATATATACCTGACTTGCACCATAGACTTTGGGGGAATCCGCTATTCTCTTTTCAAGACTCTTTCTTACAGCCCCAGTATCGGCCCCTACTTTCTTCAAAATAGAAGGTGTTAATCCATCCTTCTGTTCCACTAAGGCAAGCAAGAGATGTTCGGAGGCGATCTCCTGCTGGTGTTCCTCTTCTGCTCTAGCCTGAGCATCTGCCAGAACCTCCTGCGCTTTGAAAGTGAAATTATCCAGTTTCATATTCTCTCCAGTTTTCTCATTCTTTATCTGGATTTTAACTCACCATATTTTTTTGTCAAACAATTTTTATCACCGAACTTTTGCACGAAATTAATTGTATAGATTCTATCAGACATTTCTGAATCTATGAGAGCTTTATTGTTGGTACTTTACAAGAGATGAAGAAAAGATCTAGTCTAAAATCACAGATTTCTCAGATAATCTATCGGTACTTTGTTGCGATTGATGCGAGCGTTCGAAAATAGATCCAGTTCAATGATTGTTGAAAGGTATCGGTGAATAGCATTATTTTCCTGCAAAAACCGGATTGACAAGTGCTGAGATTTCGCCTAAGGTTGAACAAGAAGAAGGTTTCAATGTGATTCCACTCTACTGCTATGTGGTTTGGAGACCGTAGAATGGACAATCGTCTTCCTGCATACTTTCAATTGAGTAGATACAACATTACACCTCAGGATGTTGTCGAAACTGTGCTTCATTGCAGTCCTGGCTCCATTCAGACGAAGGCTATTGTCACCCCCGTCTGGGATGTTAATGTATTTGCCAGTCATCTCGAGAGTATGAGCGAGATATCTAAAGGAGTTGTTTATCAATGCGAATACCATGGACAGCTCATTAGCTTCATCAGATCCGGAATAGGTGCTCCAATGACCGGTGATGTCATCCTCTCACTCGCTTGCACTCCCTGCGAGAGAGTTATTTTCACAGGATCGGTAGGTGGTTTGGATGCCTCAATGAAGATCGGCGATTTGTTGATACCAAAAAAATCGCTGTCTGGAGATGGCTTCTCCAGGTATTTGGGTCCAGATGTTGAAACAGAGGATTGTTTCCTCCAGCCTGCTGAGCCTGATTCAGAACTCCAAATGACCGTTATGAAATATGCCTCCAATATCTGCAAAAGGGAATCCGTAGCCTTACATTCGGGAACAGTGTTCTCTATTGACAGTGTTATCGCCCAGTTCTTCCGACTTGACTACCTTGTAAAGAATCTCGGCTGCATTGGAATTGAAATGGAGACCTCGTCGGTTTTCAAAGCGGCAAAGTTGGTGGACATTAGAGCAAGTACTCTTCTCCAAGTCTCCGATGTCATACCGCTAAATAAGTGCCTTTTCTCCGGTCGATCAAAATGGGAAATGGAGCGACGGCACCTCATCAAGAGAAAAGTGTTAGCCAAGGCAGTACTTGATTCCGTAATTGATGACATTACATAACCCCTACTACTAGTGCCGCCACACCCTCCAAAACCAAAATTGACAAGTGCTGAGATTTGGATTAAGTTTGCACTACATAACCATCGGATTCTTGAATGAGTTCTGTTTTCATGTCCGAACATATGTGATAAACTCAGCTGCATTTCCAGATAGAAAGAGGTTAAATCTATGAAGTACCAGGCTATTGTTTTTGATCTTTTCGGGACACTGGTTGATAACTTTTCTCTGCGAGAACACGAGGCTGTACTCAGACAAATGGCTGCAGTTCTATCAGTACCCCCGGAGGGTTTTGCACGTATGTGGGGTGAGACGTTCAATAAACGTGCCACAGGAGCTTTTCGAAATACTAAAGACAATACCGAGTATATCTGCCAGAGGCTCGAAGTAAGACCCAAAGATGAGTGCCTCAAGCTGGCAGTCAAGATTAGGGTCGACTTCACTCGACGCTCATTGAAGCCCCGAGACGATGCCCTGGAAACACTCACCCAATTAATACAGGAAGGATACATAATTGGTCTCATCAGCGACTGCTCTAGCGAGGTACCACTCCTTTGGCCAGACACACCATTTGCTCCACTCATTCACGCAGTAGTGTTTTCCTGTACAGTGCGGCTAATGAAGCCTGATGCACGCATCTATCGCTTAGCCTGCGAGCAACTAGGAGTGAAGCCGCAGGAATGTCTTTATGTGGGTGATGGAAGCTCCCATGAGCTCACGGGAGCTTCTCGAGTGGGAATGCATGCTGTTCTTATTCGTGTCCCTTACGAGGACACCTCTGATGCTCATCGGATAAATGCAGAGGAATGGAACGGTCCCACAGTCTCGGCGGTGAGAGAGGTTGTAGGACTCTTGGACGGGATCAATCATAATGGGAGCATCTGACTAAGCTCAACCGCTTACAAGTCTTATTCTAAGTGTTGAGTGCTCACAAAACTCCCCAAAATCCAGATTGACAGCTAGCTTTTGCAGGAAAATGGTGATATAAGAGATTAGCTTTTTACAACTGTTGAGCAGAAGCTATTCTCGAGCTTTCACATAAATTATGAAAAGGTACCGATAGCTTATCTATAAAATTTGTGATTTTTAAAATGGAGCTTTCTCCTCTTATGTAAGCTGTTGTTAATCCAGGTATTGCGAATTCAGAATGTTTTCTCAAGATGTATAGGGTTGATTTCGTGCAAAACTTCGTTGACAAGTGCTGAGATTTGGCCTAGTAGTCCCCTTCAGTGTATTGTCAGGGAACATCCGGCTCTGGGGAATAATATCACATATAATCACTCAACGGTAAGCTAAGAGATAGGCTCCTGAAATATTTATAACTTTAGCTTAAGCAAGTCTCTTAATTGAAGAGTAGCGTAAAGACTGCAATCAAATGAGGCCCCCATACTCTTGATTACCGACTACCTGCTCCGGAGGCCATCATTTCATTGACTCTAACTGTAAGAAGTGGCACTATTAATGGGGGCAGGTCACAACGGCCGAACCAAAGGACAAGAGGTCACTAGATGAATAAAATAGCTATTTTGAACTTCAAGGGTGGACCAGGCAAAACCATAACAGCAGCTAATCTCTCACACGCTTTAACGCTTAAACCCCAAAATGTTTTAATGGTAGATTGTGACCTCAAGATGGCGTACTGGGTGGTCATATGGAATCCGGAAGAGACAAAGATTGATGAACTACTCTGAGCCTACTGTGGGTGAGACGATGAAGGAAATCGACTGTCACAGTTTAGCGGATAGATATCCTAAATATCTAAGACGGGATGCTTTTTGTGTTTCCCCTAACCATGACATGAGTAAGAGGACTGTCTGGAAGGTTATCCAGACTCTTCTTGGATACAAGAGTCTGCTGACTATGAGGATTTATGCTCAGTTTGTCGAAGGAAATATATAGAATAGTTGGAGCAGCATCTAATTTTCTCGCAAGAGTCTAAGAGGAATGCTCTTCATCTGATAGCAGGCGGACTCCTCTGCTGACGTGACGGCATATGAACCGATCAATTTTGAATGGTACTGATTCTAAGAAAACAAAACTAGCATTGTTCTCAAAGATTGGAATCCTCGATACGTGTGATTAGGGGTCTGCAGTTTTCGGCTAGGATATCAGCAACCAACAACCGGGAGTGGGAGTCAATCAGTCTCCGTCCTCTTATCTCGCTGTGCGCAGGATTATCTAGGTTGGGAGTATGAACAACTTTCAAGTCTTGTTGACGTGGGATCCTGGCCTTTAGTGCTCCCACGAGTAATCTTCTGCCCCCGTAATTTGGATGCGGATCCACAGATGTTTCTTCGGGAGTACTATACTCCGACCAATTAACCGACAATCCAAGGCCACGTCTTATCTCCTTTTTTCTTAGTGTGAAAGTGGCTGGGGTGAATTTCCCTGTCGTCTTGTTGTATTGAATTGGTAAGGCTCTCCGATAAAGATCATGGTTATCAGGAATGTATTCACTTTGTTGCATGTTCTTTTAACTCATCCAATCGAGTACAATGTCTGCCATTTTTCCCATATTGAGCGCTCTCCCTGGCTCCCGCCTTGTCTTTTTCGAAGTCTTGTCGATTGACAGATACTCCCACGGAGTATTCTCTTCTTTTGGAATGGAAAGCTTCAACGCCTTGAAGACCATTTCCCATTCAAAATGAATGTGCCCATCACACGCCGGGGCAACAAAAGGAAGAGCAGCGTCCTTGGGTAGCTTAGAAACGATAATTGAAAAAAAACGGATAGCTTTGACTATTGTCGATCCTTCTATGGCTTCTGCACCATAGGAATCCCAATTGTCACCCAGAGAAGCAAAACTTTTAATACGATCCACCGTGTCTCTTAAAGCAGGTCGCAACCTCTCAGCCAACTCGAATTCAGGGATGTCATCAGAACGATTGAAAAGAGATTTCGTAGCTAAAGCGTAGAAATCTACTCCCTCTCCAATAAGATCACGGCAAGACAAGGAACCACCTGATACATTCTCTTCTTTATTAAGTTTAGTCCAAGAAGAAATATTTCCACCGAGCCAATTCCAAAGGGCTAAACGGTCAATCTTATCATTAATACATTCTTGTCCTATTTGAAGAGATATGCTTGATGTTGCACCAGCAACAGACGAAACGTAATACCTGCCCAATTCTCCTTCGGAGAAGAATAATGAAACCCCCGTGCCACCTGGACCTTTGACAGGATTCAGGTCTGGGTCGTAAACCTCTGCTACGTCTACATCCGGGGCTATTTTTTCTTGGAAAAGTATTGGCATAAGATCTGCTCCTGTTCTCTATGAGCAACTTGTAGAAAAGCCTTAACTTGCTCAAGACTAAAATCACTTGTCTCCAACTCTTCTGCAAGAGTATTGATGTCCTGTGTGATCAGAATAATCGGCTGATTATCCTTCGCTGGCCGCCCAGTCTGACACCTAACCCAACTATTTATATTGAATTTTCTAAGAGTATACTTTTTGTGCGAATGGATCTCAAAGTCGTGGATCTGGTCAAAGAGTTCCTTTGTGAACCTTTCTCTACAGAAATAGTTTGCCAGCGTAGAAGCTGGTTTCTCGTTTTTCAAAAATCTTACAACTACGAGTGCTAACCGTCCGATTACTGACTGAGTACAGTCCTTGTATTCTTTCATAACACGAAAAGAAAAATCAAGGATTTGACTTGTGTCGATCCCTACATCATCATCCTTTCGGTATCTGAACAAATTTACCCTGCTTTCAGCAATGTCCAGTCTGAGTTTTTCATCAGCACTATGAAGAGTTATTCTCGGAATCTCTTTTGGAGCATCTTTTGGGATGGGGATAGCAACGATATCACCATCAAAAGAATCCGCAAAACTGCCTATCAGTCTTTCCAATATCTTACTCTTAGAGAATAAGACAGTCGGGGTAAATATCGAGACTTGGAAGGAAGCGATTTTAAGATTATCAATATTGACCATTATGAACTCTCCTTTGGAAGAAGCATAATTCATACTCACACATTACATTCTGGACACACGCTTGGGCTACACAGAGGATTATTGAAATCAGATTGTCATAGAATCGAGGATTCCGCTGCATTATATCACAATAAAAGAAGAATGCAAGCAATTAGATTAGATGACGTAAAAGAGAGCTTTGAAAACATCTAATTGGCTTGACTTACCTCAAGAACAAGATAAAATTCAAAGACACTTATTATTCAAAAAAGGGGGAAAAAATGAGAAAAAAGAGGGCAGTAATAATTGCTGCTTTAGTAACGCTGCTGTTTAGCACTATTGCATTTCCTTCCAACAATGAAATTATAGAAGGTGCCTGGCAGGGAACTTTGAAGGCTGGAGCAACAGAGCTCAGGATCGTGTTTAAGATTTCCGAACAATCGGACGGCGTGCTGAGCGCTAGCATGGATAGCCCTGACCAGGGAGCAAAGGACATACCTGTAGATGAAGTTATTTTTGAAAATGGCAACCTGCGTCTCGAAATTAAGTCTGCTATGGTGATCTTTGAAGGAAAGCTCCAGGATGATAACTTGAGCATCCAAGGCGAGTGGAAACAAAGCGGGCAGTCGTTTCCTCTTGTACTCGAACGTGTTGATGAAGTTGTCGAACTCCTCCGACCACAGGAACCCAAGAAACCTTATCCCTACCAGGAAGAAGAAGTTGTCTATGAGAACAAGAAGGCAGCAGTTAAACTGGCCGGTACTTTGACTATTCCTGCCCAGGAAGGTCCATTTCCGGCTGTATTGCTCATCTCGGGTTCTGGTCCTCAGGATAGAAACGAAACCCTGCTCGGTCATCAACCCTTTCTGGTACTGGCAGATTATCTTACGCGCTGCGGTATTGCTGTTTTGCGAGTAGATGACCGAGGAGTAGGGAAATCAGGCGGTGATTTTACTCAGGCTACAAGTGAAGACTTTGCCAGCGATGTTCTGGCTGGCCTGGAATATCTCAAGAGCCGCAAAGAGATTGACCCAAAGCAGATTGGTCTTATTGGACACAGCGAAGGAGGAATAATTGCACCTATGGTGGCAGTTCAATCTTCAGATATTGCCTTCATTATTTTGATGGCAGGAACAGGTCTGACCGGAGAGGAAATCCTCTATTTGCAGACCGAGCTGATTGCCAGGGCAGCAGGGGTAAGTGATGAAGTCATTGCCAAAAACCTCTCCCTACAAGAACAAATGTTTACTATAGTGAAAGAGGAAAAGGACAGTATATCGGCTGAAAAAAGACTCCGCACCATATTGGAGGATGTGATATCAGAACTCGAACTCAGTGAAAAAGAAAAAGAGATGGCTCAGGCTAACGCTGAAGCCCAGATTAAGTTAATATTGTCTCCCTGGTTTCGCTACTTTTTGACCTATGATCCCAGGCCAACTTTGATGGAGGTCAAATGCCCTGTACTGGCCATTAATGGCCAGAAAGACCTCCAGGTGCCACCCAAAGAGAATCTGGCTGCCATTGAGGAAGCGCTGAAGCTTGCAGGCAACAATAACTACACCATAAAGGAACTACCGGGTCTTAATCATCTCTTCCAGACAGCTGAGACTGGTTCTCCCTCTGAATACGCAAAGATTGAAGAAACCATCTCACCTACTGCTTTAAAGATAATGAGCGATTGGATACTGGAACAAACCGAAGACAAAAGTATCTCTGACTGTGGCTGCCAGTAAGCCCTCACCTCATTAAATTGGCTAAAAGTAAGGTATAGGCCGAAACTTCCATGCTCCAAGATATTTGAGGGGGAAAACATTCCCCCTCAACGGCCTTCGGCCTGCTCCCCCTGTTAAATCAAAAAAATACTAAAATTCTGATACTATAAAATATTTAGAAAGGGAATCTACAGTTGGTGAGCCCAAGATCATCTCTCATTTCAATTATTTCTTCTTGCAGTTTTTTGTTTGATGGAACACCTTTTTTCTTTCTTTCCAGCCAGGCAAAGTGTTCCTTTTCTCCGGCCGTATAAATCCTACTCTCCCCCGGCATTTTCTTTGAAGCACGCAGAGCCCTTAAAATATTACCTGCTGTTTTCTTAAAGGACTTCAAATCTATAAAGAAAGGGATATTAATTGCTATAAAAAAATGTCCAAGATGGTAAGGAACCCTTCTTCCACCATCTATCCCTGAAAGCATTTTCAAGAAACTTCCTCCCTGAAGAGCAGAGCAAAGAATTTCTACTATAGTAGCATAGCCATAGCCTTTATAACCGCCACCCTCTTCCCCAATGCCACCAAGGGGTGCAAGAGCCGCCTTCCCCGTCTGCAACTCTTTCAAGATCTGGTGAGTATCTGTTCTCGTCTTTCCGCTTTCGTCTATGACCCAACCCCTGGGGATTTCTTTTCCCTCCCTATCATATACTTCAATTTTCCCGCGTTGAGTGATCGAGGTAGCACAATCAAGAACAAAGGGAAATTCTTCATCTGTAGGAATTCCAAAAGTCAGAGGATTTGTTCCCAACATATTTTCGACGCCGAAAGTTGGCGCAATGGATGGTCTGGCATTGCTTCCGGTAATTCCAATCATACCTGCTTGCACAGCCATCGTTGCATAGTACCCGGCAATGCCATAATGAGTAGAATTTCTCACAGCAACCATTCCCATGCCAAATTTCTTAGCCTTTTCAATAGCCATAGCCATGGCCTTTTTAGAGATTACTTGCCCCATCCCGTTATGACCGTCAGCAACAGCTGTGCTAGCTTCCTCTTTTACAATTTCAAAATGAGTAACAGGAGACTGAATTCCTGCTTTAATTCTATCATAATATATTGGCTTTAAGCGGTTGATGCCGTGAGAATCTATTCCTCTTTTATCTGCAGTAATGAGAACATCAGCGCAGACTTCTGCATCTTTTTCAGCAACTCCTAACCCTTTGAAAACATCAACCATAAACTTTTCCATAATATCAAACTTAACCCAAATAATATCTTCACCCATTTACTTGTCTCCTTTTGCCTTAGCGGGTATTATCCATATTTCTTGAAGTACAGGCATTTACATGTGCACCGAAGGACATTCCTTGAAATCCGTTGCTCGTTGCTTGTCGCTAGTCGCTTGTGTTCCCTCTTCCCGAGGGAGCAAGAAAAAAGTACGTAAATCATATTCCGTCAACAGCATTGCTTTGTAGATTTTAAGGTTTTTTCTTACGAGATACTAGCAACGAGCAACTAGCAACGGTATTGGTTTTGCACGGGAAAGAATATATCCTCGTCTCTGACTACACGTTCAAGAGTCACAAGGGGCAACAACAGGTGTTTCAACTTTTCTCATAGTAGCACTTAGGCCGCGAATATACGATTTTGCCCATAAAAAAGCCAGCACTGCTCCAATGGTGTTACCCATTACTATACCAAACCATACTCCCATTAAACCCATATCCAGGATGAAAGTAAACAGCGCAGTAAACAAAAGCGTTAATAGGACGGTACGAACAATTGTTGCTATTAGGGCGTTTATTCCCTTGCCCACACCCTGGAACATAGAAGAAGAAAACATGCCAAAGGCTGTTGCTGGATAAAAAAAGCACATTATCCTGAGAAAAACTATGAGATCACTGGCGATTCGATTTGCACCCTGGGCCCGGGTAAACACTGCCGTAATCTGGGGGGCGAGGAAAAAGACGGCAATACCTACTACCACCTCAATAATAATACCTATCTTTAAAGCATGCATAAAGGCTATATTAATCTTCTTAAAAGCACCTTGACCGAAAGCAGCGCCGCTGACAGAGACAACAGCGGTAGCGATACCAAGAAGAGGAAGTATGGCAATGGTCGCCACTCTCCATCCGGTGACATAAATTGCCACACCATCAGTGCCACCAACACGAACCAGAATAAGATTAATCATTAACATGGTAAATGACATGGACAGTTGCTGGGCTGAGGCAGGCAAACCAACTCTAAGAATATCTCTTACGATCTCCCTGTTGAAGCGAAATTTACCAAAACTAAACGAGACGTAACTGTCCTTTTTAAGAAAGAGCCAATTGAACAGCAATAGGGATGTAATGAATAAAGATAAAATGGTAGCCCAGGCAGCTCCGGCAACACCAAGCCCAAATGTATATATGAAAATAGGGTCCAGTACAATATTGATTGCAGCTCCCAGCACCATAGCAAACATAGCTCTTTTTACATCTCCCTCACTACGAAGTATGGCGTTTGCTATGTTCGCGAAGAATATGATCAGGGTACCGGCGAACATTATCCTGGCATAGGATACTGCCATAGCAAGCGTCCTTCCGGCACCCAATAGGGTGAATATTTTCTCAGCAAAAATAAACAATGGGACGGTTAAAAAGACTGCCGCCAGGAACATTATGACAACAGTATGAACTGCTACGTTATCTGCCCCTATCTTATCCCTGGCTCCTATCCTGCGGGATATGGCAGAGCCACCGCCTAATCCTATCCCCGTCGCTATAGCCATGGTCATAAAGAAAAAGGGGAAGAAAAAACCTACCGCGGACAAGGCATCTGCACCCAGCCCCGAGACCCATATAGCATCAACAAAATTGTATATCGTTTGCACCGACATGGCTACAATCATAGGCAAGGCGAGTCTAATGATAGCTTTTTTGGGCTCGTCCAATAGAGTTTTGACACCCTCAGTCTGTATTTCAGGGGAAGATGTATTTGGCATTTTTAGGGTTTTCTTCTGGAAATTCCTGCTGAACCTCGACCGGCAGTTCTGGGTCGATGAGAAATCTGCTGCATTCTTTTAAATATTTTCTTTCGGTTTAGCTTCCTTATAGGAAATCGCCTTTGATAATTTTTCTGAGCCATTGAAATCGCCTCCTTTTTCAATTCACCATTCACCATTCACTATTCACTAATACATTTTCCCAGGATATCCCAGGAACCTTCTAATTCATACTCTCTAATCAAGCGTTCCATTTCCTGCCCTACCTTATCCTGAGCAATAGTAATATCATCAGGATGGCTCCGCAAAGAAGACTCGTAAGCCTGTCTAATGGAAGTTCCAATATTGATTTTGCTGATGCCATTTTGAATAGCCTGCATTATTGAGGACCTCTCAATACCTGAGCCTCCGTGTAAAACAAGAGGAATCTTGCTTACCTCAACCAGCTTTTTGAGATGTTCTATATCCAGGCGGGCAGAAATCTTCTTTTCATCTTTAGCTACACCACTTATAGCTCCATGAACATTTCCTATAGCCACTGAAAGCCAATCCACTCCTGTCTCCTTGGCAAAACGCTCAGTCTCTCTAATTCCGGTAAATCCCCTTTTAGTAGCGAAAAGCTCCTCATAAGGAGGAAGAGGACCCTCTTCATGACCGAGCACAGCTCCTAGTTCAGCCTCAACCGGCACATCACAATTATGGGCAAGTTCCACTACTTTTTTGGTAACAGAAATATTTTCTTCCAGGCTCAATCTTGACCCATCAATCATAACTGAGTCAAATTTAAGCTCAAGAGCCAATTTTATAAGATACTGCCAGTCAACCTTTTTCCCATCTTCGTCAATTACAGGCACATGGTCTAGATGTAGGCGAGTAAATATTCGCTCTCCCAAAGCATAATACCTTTCGGCGACCTTCCGAAAACTACCCGCACCAAATTTTTCCACATCTGGTCTAGCAACCTCCACTAATCCAAAGGTACGATGCTTTTTAAGGCTCTCTATAATAGGTTTAATCATAGGTATGTAGGCAACATTGAAGGCAGGAATCAAAATTCCCTGTCGGTATGCTTGCTTCATAATCTCATCAACAGAAGTCTTTTCTTCGATCATCAGGTTTTCTCCTTTCTAGTTTGTATTATAACCCAGAACTATACTGCTAGTCCAGTTTTTCTAAAAGTTTTCTGTTTTTTACTATACGCTAAACGCTAAACCCTATGCCCAGCTTTAAGGGTTACATATTTTATGAGGACGGTATCCATTCTCTAAAGCTTCATTTCTGGTCTTAAAATAGATACGATTGCCAGAAATTACCTCGTGAGCTCTCTTGCAGCCCGGGTAATGAAAAACAGATGAAGTTCTACTGGCTAGATAATAAGGCTCATCTGCTATCTCTCTGGCCACAAGAGTGTTCTCTTCCTCATATAGTTCGTAATTCAAAGGGATTAGAAGTTTCTTCTGGACTCTCTTGCTCAAAGAATCTAGCGGCACAAAAAGGTGAGGTTGTATTTCTTTGCGCGAGGGGATCTTCAGCATCTCTGAATAAGGCCCCGTCACCAACGCACCAATCTTACCGGAACCATCTTTGGCCAGTCTTGCCCAGGCTGGTTTTCCTGCCTCACTACAAACACGATACCTATGAAAATCACCTAATTCAGTACAAAGAAGAAGACTTCTTATGAGAACAGGCTTTCCTCCCACTGAAAGGTCAGAATGTCCCAGGGATTTCCAAATCATCTTATTATTTACTAATTGTATTTCTGTGCAGTATTTCCTTCAAATTTCTCTTGGGTACGTGAAGCACTCTCTTTTCATCCTTCCAGTACTTAACAGAATCCCGCCAAGGTTCTTCTAAAGGACTCTCTTTAGGATAACCTAAAGCTACTACTAAATCAATTATACATCTGGGAGGAATATTCAAGTTCTTCCTCAATGCTTTCCTATCAATAGCCCCAAAACAGCAAGAACCAATACCCTCTTCAAGGGCTGCCAAAGTTATATTCTCTGCAGCAAAGCCAACATCATGTTGGTATCCTTCAGTACAAATATCTTTATTAACAAGGATAACAATATAAGCCCTGGGTACTTCTAGCTCCGCTGGCCTCCCATCTGTAATATATCCAGCCCACTTCAAAGTGGCAAAAACCTTATCCAAAAGATTTTCTTCATCAATTATTAGATACTCACAGGGCTGTAAATTTGCCGCAGAAGGAGCAAGTCTGGCTGCATTTACGCACCTTTCCAGTGCCTGATAGGAAACTGGCTTGTTTTCAAAACGCCTGATAGTTCTCCGCCTTACTATAGTTTCATACACTCCCATCTGATCCTCCCTATTTTACTACTTTAAATACTTCCAGAAATACTTCAGAACAATTCCTCTTCCCTCTCCCCAGAGGGGAGAAGATTAAGGTGAGGGGACACAAGTATCCAGAACTTAGACTGTTTTTTTCTTTTCTTCCAGATACGAGATACTAGACACGATTCACTGTTTTTTCCCATACCTCTTCATAGACATTTAGATCCTTCTCTGAGAAAAGAACAAAGCGCACTTCTTCAAAGGTGTATCCTTTAAGAAAATTTCGCACTGTAGAAAGAGCAATCTCAGCAGCACGCTCAATGGGAAACCCATAGGCACCTGTACTAATAGAAGGAAAGGAAAGAGACCCAATACCCTTATCTTTAGCCAGGGAAAGGCTATTTTTATAGGCATTATGCAGTAATGTGTCTTCCTTACGTTTTCCTCCTGACCAGACTGGACCAACAGTATGGATAACATATTTAGCCTTTAGATTCCCTCCCGTAGTAATAACTGCCTCCCCGGTAGGACATTCTCCTTGTTTTGCCCGAATTTTTTTACATTCTTCCAGGATAGTCAGACCGCCAGCCCGATGAATTGCCCCGTCCACTCCTCCTCCTCCTAGAAGGGTGGTATTGGCAGCATTGACTATTGCTTCTGTCTCTTGTTCAGTTATGTCTCCTTGAATTAAGGTAAGTCTGGTTTTATTTACCCTTGTCTGCATCATATATCCTATTGACAAACTTCTTCTAATTGAAACGCCTTGAATTATTCTTCGGAAATGATTCCCTTGTCTTTGAGTTGAGCCAATTTCTCTAAATCATCTATTGTGCCATTCTTCCCCACCGTTTTATTCATAAAGCACGCTTTAAAAATGGCTGTTATATTCAAAGCATCATCTAAAGCGTTATGGTGCTGTCCTACCAATTCTTTGTTTAGAATCCTTAATGCTTTCCTCATACCTACCTCTTTTTTTAACCCCCATTTTAAGGCAAAAAGGTTCTTTATGTTTATATGAGTCCTTCCAAAAAGATAAGCTCTCTTGTGCAAATCACTCATCTCCTTAAAGTGCTTCCTATCATAATCGCCATAACTGGCCCAGGTATAGTTTTTAAGATGAGGAAACCTTTCTTTTATCATATCATAAACTTGAGAAAAATTCTTTTCTCCTTCAAGTTCCTCTGGCGTAATTCCTGTTAACTCAGTGCAAAACTCACTCACTTCCGAATACTGAGGTCTTATATTATGACCAATCTTTGAAGAAATACTTCCCGATGCTAAATTAAACTCTACTATTCCTACCTGTATAATCTCACTTATCTGTCCATCAAGTGGTTTCTCCTCCCAACAGGTAGCTTCTACATCTACTATGTATATTTTATCTAGTTTTCTTGCCATTTTTTTCTAAGTATGCCTCGAAGGTAAGCTCGGTTTTATTTACCTTTGTTTTCATCATCTAGCTCCAATCTCCTTAGTATTGTTTTTTCTCCTTTCTCTCTCGGGTATTCAAGTTCCTGCATTAAATTCCGATAATAAGAATACTCCAAAAAAAGTCAAGAAACAAGCACTTGACAAAATTCTGAAATGTAGTAAACTCCTAATAGTTATAGAGATAAGAAAATACTAAAGCCTCACTTGTTTGAGGCGAAATAAGCCCTGCTACGGCAGGGCTTTCTTTTTAGAGAATTAACTTCCAGCTTGTGACTTCATGATATGGGGTTTCATGTCCTTTAGATATATAAACTGATGTCCAGCTTTCTTAAGCAAACTGGACAACCTATCCTTCCCTGCTATGACTATTACCCTTTTATGTTTTCCTTTTAGGTATCTTAGTAACTTAACAAAATCTCCATCCCCGCTGCATAATATACAAACCTCATAATCATCAAGATTGTCTACAGCATCTGTTGTAAGCTCAACATCAAAGTTACATTTATGCTTATACTTTTTTTCTTTGGCATCATATATCCTGTTGACAAGCTTTTTTCTTATTGTAAATCCTTTTTCCTTCAAAGATTTAAACTCTTGATTTTTCTGTTGTCTCATATTCACGAAATCTTCTAAAGAAGACGCTGGGTATAAATCGAAGAATACAATCTTAGAAGGAATTCCTTCATAAAAATAAATTCTGTTAATATCATACATTGAACCCAAGAACATCTTGAATTTTCCCCAGTCAATATTCCACTTATACTTCTCTAAATAATAATGATAATTTCTATAATCAATGAAGACGCTTGCCTTGGGTTTATTCTCCGCACCAGTAATTTTCCCCTCCTCTAAATTCTCTTTACTAGTTCTGTTTCCCATATATTTCTTTAATTAAGGTAAGCTCGGTTTTATTTGCCTTTCTTTTCATCATCTAGCTCCAATCTCTTTAATATTGTTTTTTCAAAGCCCCTCTGGGTAGGCCTATAATATTTCCTATTCTCTAATTCTTCCGGTAAAAACGTCTGTTCTACTTTAGCCTGAGGAAAGCTATGAGGATACTTGTAGTCCTTGCCATAACCCAGTTCTTTCATTAAAGGAGTAACTGGATTCCGAAGATGCAAAGGTACCGGTAGATTTAATGTCTTTTTTACGTCTTCTTTGGCCATTAGAAGACCTGCATAAGAAGCGTTAGATTTAGGAGCAGAGGCAAGGTAAGTAGCTGCTTGAGCCAGATTAATTTGAGCCTCGGGTAGACCTACAAACTCTACTGCCTGGGCAGCAGCGGTAGCTATTGATAAAGCCTGGGGATCAGCATTTCCCACATCCTCTGAGGCAAAAATAACCATTCTTCTGGCAATGAAACGGGGATCTTCACCGGCTTCAATCATCCGGGCAAGCCAGTACAGAGCTGCATCTGGGTCAGACCCCCGCATAGACTTAATAAAGGCAGAAATAACATTATAGTGTTCCTCGCCGGCTTTATCGTACAAAAGGGCTCTGCTTTGCAGAACTTCCCTGGCCGTTTTAATATCAATATGACGTATGCCTTTGTCATCTGACTTACTGGTTTCAGCAGCTATCTCTAGAGCATTTAAAACTACCCTGGCATCCCCATTGGAACTATCAATAATCAAATGCAAGGCTTCCGAGTCGAGCTCTACCTTATATCGGCCCAATCCCCTTTCTTTATTATTTATTGCCCGAGCCAAAAGCTTCTTGATTTCGTCGGAAGTTAACCTTTTTAAAACAAAAATTTTTACTCGCGAAAGAAGTGGCCCGATAACTTCAAAAGAAGGATTCTCAGTGGTAGCACCAATCAAAAGAATAGTCCCGTCCTCAACATGAGGCAGAAAAGCATCCTGTTGGGCTTTGTTAAACCGGTGGATTTCATCAATGAAAAGAATAGTCTTCTGATTATAGACTTTTAGCCTCACTCTTGCTTCTTTTACTACTTTCCTGACCTCGGCTACCCCAGAGGTAACAGCAGAGAACTGAACAAAGTATGAACGGACAAGACGAGCAACGATGCGAGCCAAAGTTGTCTTTCCTGAGCCAGGAGGTCCCCAGAAAATCATAGAAACAAGTTTATCCTCCTCTAGCATCTTTCGTAATATTTTACCCTTTCCTATGATATGCTCCTGCCCTACAAACTCATCCAATGTTTGTGGTCGAATTCGATCAGCCAGAGGAGCCTGCTTCTTTGCTTTATCTATTTTCTTCTGATAAAATAAATTCTCTTCCATTATTTTTTTGATATAGAGATTTCTGTTAGGATGATTTTTTTATAGGCTACCTGCTATATGCTAAGTACTACAATTATCCGACTCTCTTTCTCGCTGCTATTATATCACAAATTTCCTGCTTGAAAAGTCTCAATTCTATTACTTATCACTTACCACTTGATAATCATTCTATTTTCTGCTAGAATATAGTATGCCTTAATTGCATCTCTGCTTAGTTAACGAATCAACTAGCCATAAATATTGGAAAATAAGACAATAGGAGAAAAAGGAGTGAGAAATGATTTTAAAATCAGGAGAGGGAAAAAGAAAAGAGGATAAGGTTATAATCCAGGAGTTTAAGTGGGAAGAGCATTCCGAAGAATCTTTACAAGGAGAAGGAAATATTTTTTTAACCACTCAGAGACTGGCTCTGGAAAAGGAGGTGGAAGGTAAAACAGTAACCGTATTTGAGTTTCCCTTGAAAGCAGTTGATGAGGTTAGGGTAAAGGGGGTTATAGGTAAGGTTCTATTACTAAAAGTTCTCCTTAGAGAAATAAGCTCAGCTAGCAAGGAAATAGACTTTTCTGGTAAAAAAGGATTTGCTAATCTGAAGATTAAAGTAGATGACCCAAAGGCATATGCTGGTGAAATAAGTTTTAGAAGCAGAAAAACATAAAACAGGACAAAGAGGAAAAGGAATGGGCATCTGAATGGTTAAAGAAATAACAATTGCACCAGATTTTAGGCCAGGATTCGTTGAAGTAGGAGGTAAAATTCCTAAATTTCAATATCAAAAAACCTTAAAGCAAGAATTAAAGGAGGGAAATCTCACTAAAGAGATGTGTCTGGACTTTCTTAAATGTATGCTATTGATTAGAAATTTAGAGGAAATGATCCGGGAACTTAATGAGAATAAAGGTAGATATGGACCCGTTAAATATCTATACAGTGGAGCCTCACATATCTCTATCGGTCAGGAGGCTATTCCTACTGGTGCTATGGCTGCCATTTCAGTAAGTGATTATATTACCAGTAGCCATCGAGGACATGGAGACGGTCTGGCTAAAGGTTATTTCGCTCTCAAAGAAATGAGAGATACTGACTTAGCTAAACTCATTAAAAGCAAAGAGAAAATCAGCCGTTATTTGGAAATCTCTGTAAATAATAAAAACCATGAGGAATTATTAGAAGGGGCGCTAAGAATATATCTTTACAGAATCATAGCTGAATTATTTGGCAAAGAGGAAGGCTGCTGCAAAGGAAGAGGCGGGGGAATGCACATAGCTGACTTTAGTAAGGGTCATCTGGGTGCAAATGCTATTGTGGGAGGAAGTCTGGCTATGGCTGTGGGAGCTGCTATCGCTTCAAGAAACCTTCAGGATAAGAAAGTAGTAATATGCTTAGCTGGAGATGGTGCTTTCAATAATGGCATTGCTCACGAGGCGATGAATATGGCTACTATGGCTCAATTCACCAATGGTTTGATGAGCAAAGAATTCGGGGTTCCTGCTATCTTTGCCATTATTAACAACCAGTACGGAATGACAGGGCAGCAACGAGGTGAAGTAACAGGAATAGATTTTCTGGCTGAAAGAGGATTCGGTTATGATAAAGAAGGAATGCATGCTCAAATCGTTAATGGTATGGATGTATTAGCTGTTATGGATGCAACTAGAAAAGCTGTAAAACGGGCAAGAGATGGTAAGGGACCTATGCTTTTGGAATTTTGGTGCTCTCGCTATAAGGGACATTCATTGAGCGACCGACTGGATAAAAAGGAAGATGAAACCTATCGCACTATGAAAGAGTTAGAGGCCTGGCAAGAAATAGACCCTGTGCGAACTTTTTCGCATAAACTAATAAAAGAAGCAGTTATCAGTGAAAAAGACCTTACCCATCTAAAGAAGAAGGCCAGACAGAGAAATGAAGATATGGCTTTAAAGGCAATGGACTCTCCCAGTCCTGACCCAAAAAATATCTACTTTGGTCTATTTAGTAATACCAACTCAAATGAGGTTCCTCCTCAATTTAGAAATGCTCCCATTCTTAAAAAACCAGAGTTCTTGCAGCGAGACCCTGATATGGAAATTACCTGTAGAGAAGCGATCAATGAGGCACTATTTGAGGAAATGAGACGGGACAAAAGAGTTCTTCTGTGGGGAGAAGACATCGCTGATTATGGGGGAGCTTTTAATGCCACCAGAGGATTGATGGAAATAATGGGAAGGGAGCGGGTTTTTAATACCGCTATTTCCGAATCAGCTATTATTGGTGCTGGCATGGGAGCAGCTTTAAGGGGAATGAGACCGGTAGTAGAAATTATGTACATTGATTTCATCTTGCAGGCTATGGACCAATTGGCAAATCAGGCAGCAAAATGGAAATACATGTCCGGCGGTCAACCAACTATACCCTTAACAATAAGAACAACTATCGGCGGTGGAAAAGGATATGCCGGGCAACATGCTCAAAGTCTGGAGGCGATATTAGCACATTTTCCCGGATTAAAAATTGCTCTTCCTTCCCATGCCTATGATGCAAAAGGAATGCTCAAAGCAGCCATTAGAGATGACAATCCGGTGATAGTCATTGAACATCAGAACCTTTACAGACATCCTTTTGGCAAAAGTGTGGTGCCCAAAGAAGAATATGTAGTTCCTTTAGGGAAGGCAAAAATCAGGCGCCAATTGGACGAATCTAAAAATGGCGTAACGGTAATTTCCTGGTCCTATATGGTCTCCCTGGCTCTACAGGCAGCTGAACAACTAAGTAAGGAAGGCATCGAAACCGAAGTAATTGACCTTCGCACTCTCTATCCCCTTGACATTGAGACCCTGGTCAAGTCTGTGCAAAAAACAGGAAAAGTGGTAATAGTCCACCAGGCTGTCCGTTTTATGGGCTTTGGAGCAGAAGTAGCCGCTCAATTACAAGAAAAAGCCTTTGACTATCTGGATAGCCCTGTACTTAGGGTAGCTGCTCCTGATGTTCCTCCTCCAGCAGCTCCTGTGCTAGAGAAAGCATTTTTGCCTGGTGAGGAAGAGATTATAGAGGCAGTGAAGAAATTGACATAGTCATCCATGCATAAAAAAAAAGTATCCGAATCAAGGGTAAGACTTACTGAGATTGTCTTTCCAGAAGACACCAATCCCTACGGAAGCCTATTTGGCGGACGGCTGGTTTCGCTTATGGACAAAGCAGCCTTTCTTTGCGCCACCAGACATGCCCGAAAAAACTGTGTCACTGCCAGTATGGATAGATTAGATTTCCTTGCTCCCATAGGCGAGGGATATATCGTAGAGATAGAAGCTCATATTAATTATGTTGCCCATAGCTCCATGGAAATTGAACTGAATGTCTCTGCTGAAGATACACTGAGCGGTAAGCAGGTAGAGGCATGCCACGCCTATTTCACTCTGGTGGCTCTCGATTCAGCAGGCAAACCTTCTCCTGTTCCACAACTTGAGCTTCAAGGAGAAGGAGAATACAACCGGTTTCAGGCAGGCAAGAAACGCCACCAGGAACGCCTCAAAAAAAGAGCTTGCTAGCACGCATTTCTTGCTCACCTTATGCCTGTAAGACTATTCTAAGATTTGTGATACCAAATCAAAATCTATGCCGTCCAGGTATTCATAGAGAATCTCTTTATCTGATATACTCCAACCCTCTATTATGACCAATGTTTTGTCATCAGGAGTGAGAGATAATTTTCCGCTCTCGTCCTCAGAGGAAAACTCCTCGATGATTGTTGTTCTTCCCGCAATTCCCTTAATTCTCTTTTTTTCTAATTTGGTGTTGGGCTGAGCAGCTGCCAGAGCTGGATTCTTTAAGAACATCGTTATTTGTTGCAACATTATGGATTGAGCTCCTATAGTGATTTCTATAGTCGCACCTGTGTCTTCTTCATAGTATCTTCTAGTTACACCAGCGCCTGAGCCCAATCCAAAAAGGCCGTAGCCCATTGCATCGCTCTCTTGCTCCTCCATTGTCCAGCCAGATAAGGGTTCAGGAAGAGCTTTCCTCAATTCATCTACCTGCAGCGATCGAATCTGAGCAATAACAAAGTTAAGACTTTCTATTGCTTCCGAATAACTTCCATCCTCGTATGCTTCCCTGGCATAATCTATCTCCTCTAAGACTTCATCGGCATAAGCCGATACCACCAAAGCCAAAGCCAATATCACTACCACTGCTACTCCTACTAATTTTTTCATCCTGCTACCTCCTCCTTATATCTTCTGTATTCTGAGTTTTCTAGCTATCACCAGAACCTTTCTCTATCTTTTCTCATTCTATCTAAATATAAGAAACCGTCAATTATTACCCATTTTTTCTTTAAAAAAAATGGGCTTCTTTTGCCAATTCATAGCCACTTTTTACCCCTTTAGATAAAGCTATTTCTAAATAGGCTGCCTGAGAATTGTAATAAGGAGGTCCCTTTCGGGAAAATAGAGTGAGTATTCTACCTGCCTGTCCCACAGAAACCCCTTCACAGGGCTGATGACTTCTAATGAGGGTCCTCACTCCTAGTTTAGTAAGTATGTCCATAGTCAGCTTCTCTCCAAAGATTCTGCCTGCACCCCTGGGAGAAGGATAATCCTCCTTCCTCTCTCCCGGATCGTTCCACAATATCTCTTTCAAATAGTCTGTCCTGGGATGGGTCTGATGAGCATAGGCTAGTTCATCTACTGAATTAATGCCCTGAGGTAAGCCGCCGTGCAGCATTAGATATTTTCCCTCCACAATTACGCTGTGATGCAGTCTATCAAAAAGCTCTTGCAGACGGGCATAAATTTCTTTTCCTTTATCTCCGTATTTTCTTACCAAAAAAAAAGGAAGATCATGAGGATGAACCTTTAGATCTCTAGGCCCCTCATGATTACCTCTCAACAGAATAATTTTCTTCCTAAAGAGGTTTTTAAGCTTCAGAATAAGGCAGTAGACTTCGATGGATTCCTCCCCTCTATCTCCATAATCTCCCAGAAAAACTAGATAAGGCGAATTTTCATTCTTTTCTTCCATATAACCACTCCTGGCAAGAATGTAAGTTAGGCTTTTCATGTCTCCGTGCAAGTCTCCTACCAGTAAAGCTTTACCTTTCAGGGGAAGATAGACCAAACCACCTCTGATTACCTGCTCACCAGTTTTTCCCTCTTCTCTCTCTTTTTCCAAAATTACATTAACTTCCCCAATAAGAGCAGAAAAATCATCTGCATTAAGAAAAGAGGCCTTTTCAGTCAATTCCTTTATTCTCATATTAAGCATAATATGTCCTTGCAGGCAAATGTCAACAAGAGCCTCAGGACAATTTCTTCCGTCGCTGTATAGTAGCCTTTTATTATTTCTGCTCAGCTTCTCGTTTCGGGAAAAATATAAACTCCTCGCCTTGCTCCTCAAACAGTATATTTTTCTTTTTCCTCAACTCGAAGCTTCGTTAAGGTTGCTCCTATAAGGCTTCTTCAGAAAATGTCCTTCGGCAGCGATGTGATAAAGGAAATACTGAAGGACAATTTCCAGAAATATTTGACTTTTTCTTGCCATGTGTTACTATTCTTATAATAGTGATACGTCCAGATATAATTAAAAGATGCCGCAGAATGGGGGTGAGTCTAATGGAAGAAATAATGAGATTTGGGGTCTCCATGGAGAAAAATCTTCTAACCAGCTTTGATGAATTGATCTCCAGGAAAGGATACACTAATAGGTCTGAGGCCTTTAGAGACCTCGTCAGAGAACATCTAGTGGAAGAAGAGTGGAGGACAGAGAAGAAAGAGATGGTAGGGACAATCACCATTGTTTATAACCATCACACACGGGGACTCTCAGATACTCTAACTGATCTCCAGCACCAATTTCTCAACCTGGCAATCTCTACTATGCACGTACATCTGGATGAAGTCAATTGCCTCGAGGTTCTAATAGTTAAGGGAAGGGCAGATAAAATTAAATTTATTGCCGACAAATTAATAAGCACGCGTGGGGTAAAGCATGGGAGGCTAACTATGACCACTACGGGAAAAGAATTGTCCTAGATATTTTCTCAAAAGTATTTTTTGAGTAAGGCCAAGGAGGAAGATTTATGCATATTTCAGATGGCGTTTTATCGGCCCCGGTGTGGATTGGAGGCTACGCCGCTGCTGCCACTATTATAGCAGCTACCATCAAGAAAATAAAGGTGGATAATATGCCCAAGGTAGCGGTAATGACTTCTGCTTTCTTTGTTGCCTCTCTAATCCGTGTCCCTCTCGGCCCCACCAGTGTGCACCTTGTCTTGAGTGGTCTGGTAGGGATAATTTTGGGACCGGCCGCTTTTATATCAATTTTTGTTGGTCTTGTTCTGCAAGCTTTTCTCTTCCAGCACGGTGGTATCACTACTATTGGAATCAACGCCATTATGATGGGGACGCCGGCTTTCCTGGCTTATGAAATATTCAATCTAAGAAAAAACTTTAGCTTTGGAGCTAATGAATTCATTTTTGGAGCTCTGGCTGGTGCCTGTGGGGTCTTCCTTGCAACCCTGATTCTGGCATTGGCCCTGATAACTACAGGAAGTGAGTTTATGGGGGTGGCCAAATATGCGGCGCTGGCCCATCTGCCTGTGATGATCATCGAGGCAATCACAACCGGCTTCATTGCTTCGTTTCTAATGAAGGTAAAACCGGAGATCCTGAAGGGGAAGTGATGGAAATGTATATGACTACACTAACGCTTAAATGTATACATTGAAACACTTCAAATTACAGACAGGAGGATAAGATGAAAAAAACTGGTGTAATGGTACTAATTATGGTATGTCTGGTTGTTGGGTGGGTAGTAAGCGCAAGTGCTCACTTTGGCGCGCTAATCCCTTCTGACGATATCCTCACCCAAGAAGATAGCAAAACCATAACCTTAGAAATAAAGTTCCTTCACCCCATGGAAGGTGATTATATGGAAATGGAAAAACCAAAGGAGTTTGGGGTAGTAATTGGCGGGGTGAATGTGGATTTATTAGGGACTCTCAAGGAAGAAAAAGGAAGATGGGTTAACCAGACAAAGGATTTTACCTATTGGCAAACTACTTATAAAATCAAGAGACCTGGCGACTATACGTTTTATGTTGAACCCAAACCGTACTGGGAGTCGGCAGAGGATTGTTACATTATTCACTATACCAAAGTATGCCTAAACGCACTGGGGCTGGAAGAAGGTTGGGATGACGAAATTGGTTTGGAGACGGAGATTGTACCTCTAACAAGACCATATGGATTGTGGACCGGCAATCTATTCACCGGAGTGGTGAAGGTCAAAGGAAAACCAGTACCTTATGCAGAAGTAGAGGTAGAATATTACAATAAAGATGGTACCATAAAACCTCCTGCCGATCCGTATGTCACTCAGGTAGTCAAGGCCGATAAGAATGGCGTATTCTCCTATGCTATGCCAAAAGCGGGATGGTGGGCATTTGCTGCCCTCAATGAAGCCTCATGGACAATTAAGCGGCCTAATGGGGAAGATAAACCCGTTGAGATTGGTGCCGTCTATTGGGTAAGAACAAGAGACATGAAATAGCGGACCAAAGTTACTATTTCCTCTCCCAAAGGAGAGGAGACACCAGCGACGAGAAAGGAGCTATAATGAGAAAAGATAATTCAGTCAAGGAAACCCTCGATTGCCATAAGCTTTTAATCAGTCTCGCTTTCTTAACTTTGCTGTTGTTAATGCCAGCGTCTGTTGTGTTTGCTCACAAAGTAAATATTTTTGCATATGTAGAAGGCGATACCGTATATACGGAAAGTTATTTTCCTGATGGAACAAAGGTAAAAGATGGGATAGTGGAAATTTATGACAGCCAGGGAATTAAATTACTGGAGGGCAAGAGCGATGAAAAGGGGGAATTTAATTTTAAGCCTCCCAAGAAAGACGATTTAGAAATAGTCCTTATCGCCAGCATGGGTCACAAAAACTCATATACCCTCTCAGCAGATGAACTAGCCGGTATCATAGCGAGCGAGAAGGCACAAGAACCAGAGTCCACAGAGTCCGAAGTCAAAGAAGTCATGCAAGTGGATTTAGAGCAAATCAAAAGAATCATAGACAGCTGCCTCGATGAAAAGCTAAAGCCGATTATGAAACAACTGAGCAAGGCACAGCAGAAAGAAGTATCCTTTATAGAAGTGGTAGGTGGAATTGGTTATATCTTCGGCATTATGGGGATCATTTTGTATTTTGCTAGCAAAAAAAAGAAGGGTGAAAAGAAGAATGCATCTACCCGAGATTGACAAATTTGCCCATCTTAAATCGCCCTTGCATTCGTGGGATGCAAGGGTAAAAATAGTTTCTATTTCTACCTTAATTCTCTCTATTGTACTCCTGGAAGATATTAGGGTGGCCTTTCTTGGACTTGTCCTGGCCATCATTTTAGTCTTCTTGTCCAAAATTCCTTTCTCTTTTGTCTTGGTTCATCTGAGATGGGTTCTTTTCTTTGTTCTTGCCCTTTTTGTTGTCATCTCTCTGACCGTTCCCGGCAACCTCTTAATAAAACTCTCTTTTTTTAGCATCTCCCGGGAAGGGGTCAGACTCAGTCTTTTGATAAGTTTGAGAGCAATTAGCGCTGCCTTGCTTGTATTCCCTATGCTCGGGACAACCAGGTTTTATTTGACTCTCAAGGCTCTTCAGAAAATAAAGATTCCAGCTCCGCTCATTCAACTCCTTATGTTCACCTACCGATATATATTTCTTTTCCTGGATGAGGAAAAAAGAGTGTTTATTGGTGCCAATTCCAGAGGTTGGGTGAGAAAAACAAATCTTTCTAGCCTAAAAACCATAGGAAGCCTGGTGGGGATGCTGTTAGTCCATAGTTTTGAGAGAACAGAGCGCATCAGGGATGCTATGGTGTCCCGGGGTTATAATGGCAGAGTAAAGACACTGGATGAATTTACTCTCAGTGCTAAAGATTTCATTAAAGCATCACTCATTATAGCTATCGCATTATTATTAAATCTTTTCAGGTGGATAAGATGAGGGCAACTAGTGAATCGTATTTCGTGAATCGTGAATCGCATTCAGGTTTTCCTTTTTTTACCATTCACTAATTTGATTCTTAGCGTTCCTGGCATGCCCTGTAGTGAAATATGATAAAGCTGAATGGTTACGAAATGAAGAAGATAATAAGAGTAAAGAATCTTGAATATATTTATCCTGATGGTACCAGTGCTCTTAAAGGAATAGATTTAGATATCTTAAAAGGCGAGTCCATTGGTCTGATTGGACCCAATGGCGCAGGTAAATCTACTCTCCTTCTTCATCTAAACGGGATTCTTGGGGAAGGATGTGGTTTAATTGAAATTCTGGGCATGAAGGTGGAGGAAAAAAACCTTATAAAAATCAGACAGAAAGTAGCCATAGTCTTCCAGGAACCGGATAATCAGCTCTTTATGCCCACAGTTTTTGATGATGTTGCTTTTGGTCCAATAAATACCGGTTATTCTGAAGAAAAAGTGAGAAAGAAGGTAAAGGAAGCATTAAAAGAGGTCGGGATGGCCGGTTATGAGAAAAGATGTTCCCATCATTTGAGCCTGGGGGAAAAGAAGAGAATTTCTCTAGCTACCGTTTTATCAATGCAGCCGGAAATTCTGATTCTGGATGAGCCCACCAGCAATCTGGACCCTAGAGTAAGAAGACACTTAATAGAGCTACTTAACAATCTTAATCTGACCAAGATAGTTGCTGGTCATGACCTGGAATTGATTCTCGAAATTTGTCAACGGGTTATTCTCTTAGATGAAGGCAAAATAGTTGCTAAGGGAGAGACGAGAGAAGTTCTGAGTAACAAATCGCTTATGGAATATCACGGTCTGGAGGTACCTTTATCTCTCAGGCATAGATAGTCAGTTCAATTTTCTTTTCTTTGCTAGCAAATCAAAGGCAGCCTGTTTTGCCTCCTGGTGAACCTTTTTGAGAGGGATGTTAAGGCGGGTGGCAATCTTTCGGCATTCTTCATAGCTAGGGGAGATGTTTTTGACCATGCCATCAAGTTTTCCTATTTTAACCTCGATTTTACCATATTTAGTAGCTACTTTCCGGCTTTCCCGATTCAATTTTCTTCTCTTTATTTTAGAAATTCTCACTCCCAGGGTGGTAGTTTCATCAAAGATAAGCTCAAGCATCTTTTCCATTTTTTCCTCATCTGTTATCACACTAAGCATAGTGGCAGGTCTTGTTCTTTTCATCTGAATAGGAGTAAGAAAAACATCCAGGGCCCCTTCACTGAATAATCTATCTGCTATGTGTTCGTAGAACTCAGGATTCATATCATCAATATTGGTTTGAATTAAAGAGACTACATCCTCCTCGTATGCATTTTTTAGTATTCCCAGCGAGACTCTCAATAAATTAGGAATAGGAAGGTCTCTTTGCCCGGCTCCATAGCCAATATTATCTATTTTCATAGGAGGCATCTGGCCAAAGTTTTCAGCCAGAGTGCTAATGATAGCTGCTCCAGTGGGAGTAACCAGCTCCGCCTCGATATTACTGCCATAAACAGGAACCCCTTTCAATAACTCTAAAGTTGCCGGGGCCGGTACAGGCAGGGTGCCATGGCTACATTTTAGGAAGCCTCTTCCGAGAGGTAACGAGGAAGAATATACCTTCTCTATCCCTAAGTATTTCATTCCAGCTACTGCTCCTACCACGTCAATAATCGTGTCTAAACCGCCCAGTTCATGAAAATGTACCTCTTGTACGCTTTTCCCATGGATCTTTGCCTCCGCGCTGGCCAGTCTGATAAACACAGCTTGACTCCGCTCCTTTATCTTTTCTTCCAACTTACTCTTATCCAGAATAGATAAGATATCTTTAAGCGTCCTTTCCTTTTTTCCCTCTTTGATGTGAATCTTAATTTGGGTGGAAATAATACCCTGTTTGGCTACTTTTTCTGCCTCAATCTGATAATTAAAAAGGTCTAATTTGTTTAGCTCCCTTTCTAGCTCTTTTATTGGCCAGCCCAGATCGACCAATGCTGCCAGTACCATATCTCCACTAATACCAGAAAAACAGTTAAAATAGGCAGCTCTCATTTTTCTCTGCCTATCTGGTTAATCAAACTGGCCATATATCCAGCTCCAAATCCATTATCAATATTAACTACTGCTATCCCAGGGGCGCAGCTATTAAGCATGGTAAGAAGAGCAGAAACTCCTTTAAAACTGGCTCCGTATCCCACCGAGGTGGGTACGGCTATAACTGGCTTACTCACCAGACCCCCTACTACACTAGGCAGAGCCCCTTCCATACCCGCCACCACCACTAGAACGTTGGCAGCAAAGAGCTTGTCTTTATTGTCAAATAACCGGTGAATTCCAGCTATCCCTACATCGTAAAGGCGATCTACTTTGTTATTCATAATCTCTGCCGTAACCCCTGCCTCCTCAGCTACCGGTATATCTGCGGTTCCTCCACTCACTACCAATATAGTTTGGGAACTTACCTTATCTTTTCTTTCTCCCAGCACAGCTATCTTTGCCTTTTCAAAATATCTCACTTCCGGAAGAGCATTTTTAATAGCCTGGTAGACCTCTTTATTTGCTCGGGCAGCCATAACTGTCGATCCATTCTCCCTCATTCGCTCTGCAATATGAACAATCTGCTCAGGGGTCTTACCGGGACAAAAAATCACTTCAGGATAATCTCTTCGCAGCTCCCGATGCGTGTCAATCTTAGCAAAACCGAGATCCTGGTAAGGAAGGACTTTCAGCCTTTCCAACGCCTCTTCTACCTTTATTTTACCTGATCTTACCTCTTCCAATAGATGTCTAATATGATCTACTTTCACTTTGGCTTGCCTTTCTTCAAAACCTCATTCATGCTTCCTGTACGATAGCCTTCTAGATCAAGAGTAACGTAAGTATATCCTAATTCTTTAAGTTTCTTGATAACCAACCTTGCCATATTTTTCTGCCAGAATAGGCTCATTTCTTCCGGCGCTACCTCGATCCTGGCTATCCCATCATGGTCCCTTATCCTTAGCTGTCTTATTCCCAGCTCTCTTAAAAATCTTTCCCCCTCATCAACCCTTTTTAGTTTCTTTCTGGTTATTTTAATTCCATAAGGAATTCGAGAAGCTAGACAGGCTAAAGCAGGTTTATCCCAAGTAGGTAGATTCATTTTATGAGAGAGACTACGAATTTCGGCTTTAGTTAACCGGACTTCCTTTAAAGGGCTCTTTATACCCAATTCCTGTCCAGCCTGCATCCCGGGACGAAAATCCGCCAGGTCGTCATAATTGGAAGCATCCGCTACGTAGTTCAAACCTTGTTCTTTAGCTATCTTATTTAATCTAGAAAATAATTCGGTTTTGCAAAAATAACATCTTTGAGGAGAGTTCTTGGCAAAATTCTGATTGGACAGCTCCTCTGTCTCAATGATAAAATGCTTAACCTTTAATTTTCGAGCTATTTCCTTAGCTGTCTCCAGTTCGGAAGCTGGATAACTCTCTGAGCTCGCAGTTGCTGCTGCTACCTTGTCTTTAAGTACATCACGAGCAACCTTAAGCAGAAAAGTACTGTCCACTCCCCCCGAAAAAGCAACGAGAACGCTTCCCATATTAGAGAGGATTCTTCTAAGACTGGCTAGTTTTTCTTCCATAAAGAGGCCTTCCTTTCTTTCGAGGTGGAGTAATTCTAGCCTATTGTCTCACATTGTCAAACGACACTTTCTTCTTTCTTTTGAATTCTGAATTATCTTGATGAGCTAGGAAATTATATGGTCTACCGAAGGACATTTTCTGAAGGAGCCTTATAGGAGCAACCTTAACGAAGCTTCGAGTTGAGGATAAAGAAAAATATACTGTTTGAGGAGTGCTTGCCTGTGTTAGCTTGGCAGATAGGAAGCGACGAGTTTATATTTTTCCCGAAACGAGAAGCTGAGTAGAAATAATAAGAAGCTACTATACAGCGACGGAAGAAATTCTCCTGAGGTATTTCTTGACAAACTGCTTTTTCTGTGCTAATTCTTTCCAAGCTGAGCCAGAAGATTATTGATATAAGGAAGAAAAGGAAAAAGGGAAATGTCTGTAATCACAAAAGCTATAAAACTTAGCACAAAGGGACATACCGACATTATTGATATTACCGAAAGGGTGGCTCACTGTGTTAATGCCAGTAAGGTCACTGAAGGTATAGTTACTGTTTTCATACCCGGGGCAACGGGCGGAATAACCACTATAGAATATGAACCAGGTCTGATTAAGGATTTAAAAGAAGCCTTTGAGAGATTAATTTCGGAAAAAATAGAATACGCTCATCACTTAAGATATAAAGATTATAATGGGCATTCTCACATCAGGGCTTCCTTTATCGGGCCATCACTGACAATTCCATTTTCTAAAGGAACTATTCAATTAGGAATTTGGCAAAGAGTTATCTTTATCGATTTTGATAATCGTTCACGTAACAGGAGTCTGATTGTCCAGATAATAGGTGAATAAGGATACAAAATGACCAGAGAATTCTCCAGAATGCTTCTTGTGCTGCCAGAAATCAAGGAATTGCTCCGGCAAAATAAAAAAGAGCAACTGAAAAAGATTTTCTATGATTATGAGCCTATAGAAATAGTAGAAATATTGAAAGAATTTAGCCTCAAAGACAAGGTCTTTCTTTTTTCTCTCCTGGATATAGACTTAGCCGCCGATATATTTGAAAAGACGGATAAAGATGACCAACTTACCCTTCTGGGAGCGTTTGACAAGACACGTAAAGCTGAAATTCTAGATGAAGTCGCTCCTGATGAAAGGGTAGATTTCTTCGAGCAGTTACCAGAAGAAATGGTCTTACGTTTCCTCAGTATTATGGAAGAAGAGGAAGCCCAGGATGTCCGAGAATTAATGAGATATGATAAGAATACGGCCGGCGGACGAATGACCACAGACTTTGCTCAAATAGAGAAAGGAATCAGCGTTGAGCAAACATTAAAAGACCTGAGAAAAACAGCAAAAGACCTGGAGATGATCTACTACATATACATAGTAGACAGAACCGATAAATTATTAGGTGTGGTTTCTCTAAAAGATCTCATCGTAGCTCAGCCAGAGAGAGAAATAGACGAGATTATGCATACTAAGCTTATCGCTATTCCCATTAATATGGACCAGGAACAGGTGGCCAAAAGAATTGCCCGCTATGATTTCTTAGCCCTACCTGTGGTAGACAAAGAAGGGAAAATCAAGGGTATCATCACTGTGGATGACTTAATTGACGTTATTAGAGAAGAAGACACCGAGGATATGTATAAGTTTGGAGCAGCAGGAAAGCACATAGATAACTACATGTCTACCACTCCACTTTCCGTGGCCAGACATCGAATGACCTGGCTTTTGATTTTAGTGGTAACAGGTTTTATTTCTGGTACTATAATGGAGGAGTTTTCTTTTGCTCTTAAGAATGTGGTGTCATTGGCCTTCTTTATTCCCCTCTTAATGGGTTCGGGAGGAAATGCTGGGACTCAGGCAGCGTCAGTGGTAGTGAGAGGACTGGCTATAGGTGAAGTAAAACTGGGAGATATATGGAGAGTAGTAAGAAAAGAGTTTCTTATTGGCATAACGGTAGGAACAGCCCTGGGAATACTGGCTCTCTTAAGGGCACTAATTCTACAAAAAAGCTCTCTTCTGGGGATAACTGTAGGACTGAGTATGATAGCTACTGTAACAGTAGCTACTTGCCTGGGGGCAATTCTTCCCATCATTTGCGAGAAGTTGGGTCTTGACCCGGCGGTTGTGTCTGGACCTTTAATCACCACTGTGGTAGATATATCATCTCTTTTAATATACTTTGGAATAGCCACCCAACTTATGGAATTTGGCTAGATTGCCTTGACTTCTGCCTTGAATCTATCAATTGCCTCTTGCCCGCTTAACACTCCTATTTCCAACTCAAATTCCTTTTTCTCTCCTGGCTCCAGAAATTCTAAAGTTCCTTCTTTTCTTAATTTTTCCCTTCCTTCTGCTGTGCAGTTACCTGGCTCTACTCCTACTGTATAGGTTCCTTCTCCCATCATTTTCCATTGAACAAATTCAGGCAGTTGCTCTTTTTTGTATTTGATGTAAAAACCGAAACCGTTTCCTTCCAGGTTTTCATTGACCAAAGCGGCCTGAACCAGTCCTGAGCTATCCTCTTTCATCTTGTGATAGTATACCTTTTCTTTAAATCCAGGAATGGGAGCGCTAAATTTATAATAATCCTCTTTCCCTTTTCTTGCCTCATCGTCTCGCGGTGTAATCTCTAGACTAGGTGAAATAAGCCTGCTTCCTTCTGCTACCACAGGGAATCCACCATTTATATGGTACAGGAGCATAAAAGGAGTTCTCTCAAAACCTTCATTTTCTACTAAGTCATAGATCCAGAGACGAGACTCACCCAGGCGGGTACGAATCTTTCTTCTCAAAACAATGTTCTCGCCAAAGACTACACTCTCCCGCAAAAGTCCACTTAGGGAAAGTTCATACTTATCCCCTTCCCATTTTTTTTCAATAGAGACCCCCTCTGCCGGAGTATGAGAAATTCTTCCGTGAAGGCCTAACTTCTCTCCTTCATCCTCACAAGGAGCTCCGCAATAAGTCAAACCACAGGTGGTAAGCAATCCTCCAAAGAAACTTCGTAGCCATCTCAATCCCTCAGGTTCGAAAAAGTGCGGATGAACTTCGCCAGTGCAAGACCTCCAGCAGAGAGACTTTCCACAATATGAGGCTTGGGAGATATCCATTCCTCTGTCCAAAATTACCGTAAAGGAAAACCCTGTACCAGTCCAAATATCTACTGCTTTCACTCCCCTACCCTTTCCCTCCAGAAGCTCATATTCCTTCATTCCTGCCACCTGAGAAACATCCCCAATGAGCCGCATTAGTTCCCCTTTGTTATAATCTTTACCAAAAACCCGTGCCATTATTTTCTCCCTCCTTCATAGCGTTTAGCGTATAGCGGATAGCGTATAGTGAAGACAAAAAGTACAAAAATATGTCGTATTACGCGTCCCTTCCTAGTTCCCTGCTCATAGTCCACTGACTTGTTAAAAGCACTCTAAACCACCGAGTTCAACCTTGAACACTGAACCTTCATAGTGAATCGTAGATGTTTTTCTATACGCTAAACGCTACCCGCTATTCGCTACTCAGGCTTACTTATTAGTGGGAATAGTAATATACATTGTCCAGACACCATGACGCACTCGAAGAAGAATCATTTCTCCTGGTTTCACCTCTTGTATAGCTTCCTGGAAATCATCTATGTCGGTGATTTTCTTTCGGTCGACCTCTTTGATTACATCTCCTGGCTCAATTCCTGCCTGCATAGCTGGGCCGGCAGGGGTTATCTGGGTGACTACTACTCCCTGTTCATCTTCGGCCAGATTATACTTTTTTCTTAATTCTGAAGTAATAGGCTGGACTTTTATCCCCAGAAGCGCTTCTTCCGGAGCCTTATCCAGGGCTTCTTTTATCTCCTTTTCTGTCTCTTCTTCTTCTCCTATTTCTTCTTCCGCTCGGACAATCTCCTCCGGTACTCTGCCTGTAGTAAGAGCAATAGTGATCTGTTCTTTTTCTCTAACCAGAGCTAGTACTATCTCCTCACCAATTTCCAATTTCAGGATCTCATTTTTCAAATCCAGAGGAGAGTTAACATCTTTTCCATTCACTTTTTGAATAACATCTCCAGCTTTAACTCCAGCTTTTTTTGCTGGACTTGACTCTACTACCTCTGTCACCAAAACTCCTCTTTCTACTCCAAATTTTTTGGCCAAATCTTCAGTAAGTTCTGGTTGCATATAAATTCCTATCCAGGGCCATTCTATCTTTCCGTATTTGACCAGGCTATCCAATATTCTCTTGGCTTTGTTTATTGGTACAGCGAAGCCAATTCCTATAGAACCCACCCCAGAGGGACTGAGAATGGCGGAATTGACTCCAATAACTTCTCCATGGATGTTTACCAAAGGTCCGCCGCTATTACCTGGATTAATAGAGGCATCTGTTTGAATTAAATCAGTGTAGACTCTCACCTCTGTGCCTGCCCCTCCTATCTGCATAGCTCTTTCCCTAGCGCTAATTACCCCTACAGTCACCGTAGGTTCATACTTCTGGTTAAGCTCTGAAAGAGCGTAGCCAAAAGGATTACCTATAGCAATAGCCCATTGTCCCACTCTTAAGTTGTCTGAGTCTCCCAGAGTAACTACAGGAAGACTATCTGCCCTAATCTTGAGTACAGCCAGGTCTGATTCTAAATCTGTCTCTACAATCTCTGCATCCAAGATACGCCCATCAGAAAGAGTAATTGAAATGCCACCTTCGTCTACCTGATGAATCACATGCTCATTGGTCAGGATATAACCATTCTCATTTATAATCATACCAGAACCAAGACCTTTTTGTTTAAATTCTCTGCGCGGTTCGGGAGATCGGAAAAAACGTCGGAAGAATTCGTCAAAATTCTCGAATCGCTCTCCATAAGAACGTTCCTGGCCGGACCGAAGACTTGCCACTGTTCTTTCCGTACTGATGCTCACTACCGCTGGACTCACTAACTGTACCGTACTAACAATCATTCCCTCTAAGCTGTCAGGAGAAATAGAATGAACCTCCCTACTCTCCTGGTAAAGGGTTCCCTCCAACCCTTTCAGCTCAGTAGCTGGCACAGGATAGCCCAATGAGATCAGACCAATCCCCACCGCTACTAACCCTCCTACAAGAACCATCCAGAAAACAAAGGGAAATCGAAATATCTTTGAAGCTGATAACCTTTCAAACATGGGAAAACCTCCTTATTTTGCAGTAATGAAACTGCAAGTGCATTCTTTTTTTATTTTTGGCAAACAGGACAAAAACAGGTTCCTCTCCCGCTTACTTTGATTTTTCTTATAACTGCTCCACATCGAGGGCAGTTTTTCTTCTGGCGTCCATAAACCCTTAGATGGGATTCATAACTCCCCTTTTTCCCGTTTAGGTCAACATAGGCATCTATTGAACTACCACCGTAAGAGAGAGCTTCCCGTAGAACAGCCAATAGATTATTATATAAGCTCTCAACTTCCCTGTCAATAAGCATAGACGCATTTCTCTCAGGATGAATACCGCTCAAGAAGAGTGCCTCCTGAGAATAAATATTGCCAACCCCGGCAATAAATGTCTGCTCCATTAAGAGAGATTTGATCTTACCTTTCTTTCCTTTTAAAAGCCCTCTGAATCTAGCCAGGGTAAAATCATTCTCTAGAGGTTCCGGGCCCATACTCTTCAGCAAAGGAATATTGGAAAACTCCTCATCAGGTACTAGCCATAATCCTCCAAATCCTCGCATGTCAGTAAAATTAAGCTGAGTCTTATCTGGGAAGATAAAAATTACCCGGGCATAGGAAAGCTCTTCCCCTTCTGATGAATAGATAAGGCGACCGGTCATTTTTAAATGAATAATCAGGCTATCCTTGCAGTCCAACTCCAGAATTAAATATTTTCCTTTTCGCTTGATTTCACTCAATTTCCTTCCTTCTATCTTTTTAACAAATTCGTCTGGTGAGGAAGGTGCTTTTATGGCTTTTTCACTTCTTATAATTACCTTGTTTACCCTTTTTCCTCTTACTTTTTTCTCTAAACCTTTTCTTATTGTCTCTACCTCTGGCAACTCAGGCATTGCTCCAGCTCCTTTCTGTCGCTGTAGCTGGTGAATCGTATTTCGTGAATCGTGAATTGTTAACTGAACTCTACAAACGGTCGGTTCTTTCTTTTCGATTCACCATTCACTATTCACCATTCACTAATTTGCCATTCACGGTTCTTATTCATATCTCAGTGCTTCTACCGGGTTTAACTTAGCTGCTTTCATTGCTGGATAAATACCAAAGACAAGTCCTACTGCAGAAGAAAAGCCAATACCGACAACAACAGAAAACATGGATAAGGTAGGTGCCCAACCGCCGTAGCGGGAAACCAGAACTGAAACCGCCCATCCCAGAACAAGACCAATTGCTCCTCCCACCAGGCTCATTACTAAGGCTTCGACAATAAACTGAATCAAAATATCTTTTCTCTTTGCTCCCAGAGCTTTCCTGATACCTATTTCTCTCGTCCTTTCTGTTACTGAAACCAGCATAATATTCATTATGCCAATGCCTCCTACCAGAAGAGAAATGCCAGCTATTCCAGCTAGCATAAAAATCATGGTAGCACTCACTCGTTGAATTGTCTCTAGAATCTCCTCTTGACTCGTTACATTATAAAGATCGGGGTCTTCTAATCTTTTGGCCAGCAAGAATTCCACCTGTTTGATAGCCTCCTCTGAATCAATTGCTTGCGCCGAATAGGAGTTGACATATTTACTGCCGGTCATTCTCTTCATCATCGTAGTAACGGGAATATAGACCTGATTATCAAAATTAAAAAACATCACCTGACCTTTACTTTCCAGGACACCAACTACTTCAAAAATAAACCTACCCTGTCCCATCTGGATAATTGTTTTCTTGCCTAAAGGATTTTGATTGCCAAATAACTCCCTGACCACATTAGATCCCAGAACAACTACTTTCCTGTAGTTATCCACGTCTTCTGCTACAAGAAACCTACCCTCAGCTATTGTGTGATTAAATATATTCTCATAGCCAGAAGCAGTGGCCACGATACTGGCCTGATAGCTGTTCTCCCCGTACTTCAAAAGACCTCCCGACTGAATGGAAGGAACCAGTTCCTCCACATCGGGAGATTTCTCTTTTAGCTCCTCGCCTAACTCGAGGGTAAAAAGGCCACTAGCCGTGCGAGCTGCCCTTCCTCCCCAGCCTCCTCTAAAGCCGGGTGAAATAGTAACTAATCCCGAGCCGAGCGAGGAGATAGTCTCCTGAACCATTTGGGTAGCTCCTTGCCCGATGGAGATTATGGCAATTACTGCCGTTACTCCAATAATTATTCCCAGCATAGAAAGAAAAGAGCGCAGTTTGTTGATCATCAAGCTTTGCAGGGCAACTTTGGCCAGTTCAGAAACAATCATTGTGCTATAAGCTCCTCGGAATCTATTCGACCATCTTTAATGTGGATGATGCGCTCAGCATACTGAGCTACATATCTCTCGTGGGTCACTAAGATAAGGGTTCTGCCTTCTTTATTTAGTTGTTGAAATATTTCTAGTATTTCATCACCGCTCCTGGTATCGAGAGCACCCGTCGGTTCATCGGCAAAGATAATGTCGGGATCGTTGATTAAGGCCCGAGCAATGGCTACTCTCTGTCTCTGTCCGCCTGATAACTGATTGGGGTGATGAGAAAAGCGTTTCTCCTCCAATCCTACCTTGAGCAAGGATTCTCTAGCTCTTCTTATTCGCTCCTTCCTGCTTTTCCCGGCATAAAGGCAGGGGGTCTCCACATTCTCCAGAGCACTCCTTCTGGCTAAAAGGTTAAACTGCTGAAAAACGAAACCAATTCTATCATTTCTGATAGCAGCCAGACGATTCTCTGAAGCCTTCAGAATATCCTCTTCGTCTAAATAGAAAATGCCCTTTGTTGGCTTGTCCAGGCAGCCCAGGATATGCATCAAGGTTGATTTACCTGAACCAGAGGGACCGATAATGGCAATGAATTCCCCCTTCTTAATCTCCAGGCTGATTCCCCTTATAGCAGGGACCTCTACTTCTCCCATATAATATATTTTCCAGATATCGTTAGCTTGAATAAATGGTTTTTTCATTTTCTTAATGAGGCGCCAAACGCATCGTTCCTCCTCCTGGCATACCAGGAAACATTCCTCTTCTCCCTTCAGCACCTCCTGCTTCTTGTTGGAATTGTTCAAATATTTGATAGGCATTGGCGGCAATTCTATCATTCTCCTTTAAACCAGAGGTCACCTCTATATATTCGTCATTGCCCTTTCCTACTCTCACTATGGTCATCTGCGGTTCATTGTCGGTCATCAGCAGAACAAAATGCATTCCTCCTCTTTCCACCACCGCTTCTATAGGAACCCGTACTACATTATGAACCTCTTCCACCGTAATTTCTACTTCAGCGGAGAAGCCGGGCATAATACGAGGGTCGCCCTGGGTAAGCTGTAAAGTCACCTCTACTACGGTGATTCCACCCATCCCCGTTGCCAAAGGAGATATACTGTCTACCAGGGCGGGTAGTTTTAGCTGAGGGTAGGCATCAAAAGTTATCTCGGCTTGTTGGCCTAGAGAAATTTCTTTGATATCTACCTCATCGATATTTACATCAACATAGATCTTGTCCCGATTGACCAGATAGATTATCTCACTAGAGCCAGAGACAGAATCTCCTTCATAGGCAAGAATCTCGGCTACTTCCCCAGCAAAGGGGGCTTTCATCAGAGTCTTCTCATAACTCTCCAGGGCTGCCTCATAAGCAAGTTCTCTTTCTTTAAGCTCACTGGAAGAGGCATCCACCTTTGCTATTTTATAAGCATTTTCTGCCTGCAGAAGTTGACTCTTTTGCTGCGCGTTCTTCAAGCGGGCCAGGACCTTACCCTTCTCAACTTCCTGTCCTTCTTCTACCTCAATTTTCTCCAGTATGCCACTGCTGGTAAAAGCTAAGAAAGATTCTCTGTTTGGTCTAACCTGGCCAAAAGCATCAACCGTCCTGATAACATCTCCCCCTTCTACCGTTATGATGTTTTCTGGGGAAAGAGCAAAAGATTGTGTCTCCTCCTTAGAAGGAAAAAACTTTCCATATACGTAATAAACCCCTGCTGCAGCTACAACTATTACCACTACCCAAATAACTATCTTTTTCCTTTTTTTCATTTACCTATCACCTCGTCAAAATCTATATTCATACCCAAGGATAACCTATAAGAAAAATAGGAAGCCAAAAGATTATGCAAGGCTAACTGATAACTATTTTTCAATTGTATTACCTGCAATTGAAACTCTTTTAACTCCTGGTTGCTGATAATGCCCAGGGCAAATTGCTCTTGGGCTAAATCGCCCCTTAATTTTATCTCATCTTCTTTTAACTTCCACAAATTAAATTGAGATAGAGCTTCTCTCAAGGCATTTTTCTCAGAAGAGAGACTAAATTGAGCTGTCTTTTTTAGATTCTCAAGATTTCTCTCAGCCTTGGCCAGCTCCATTTGAGCTGCTTGTACTGATAATTTAGCTCGACCTCCATCAAAAAGATTGTAGGTTACCCCTATCTTTATCTGCCCCTGGGCAGGAGTAATCCCATCCAAAGTTGCCCTTTCCGAAGTATAACCCACCGTTAGTAACCAATCAGAAGAGAGTTCCCCTTCTTTTCTGCTGAGCTGGAGACGCTTTTCATCAATTGTCCACTGTGCTTGTTTGAGCTCACTCTGACTTAAAACAATCTCCTGGCTGATTTCCTTAACCAGCAGCTCTTCTGCTTTCTTTATCACTTTTTTCTCTTGAGGAAGCGAAAGAATAAGGGGGACATCTTTTTCTACACCAATAGAACGATAAAATTGATCTTTAGCCAGCGCTAACTGATTTTCTAATTGATTCAGTTGTTCAGTATTTTCTGCCAGCTCAATTTCCGCCTTGAGCACGTCTAACTCTCCAGCCAGCCCGGAATCCTTCTTTTCGGTAGTTTCTGCCAGTTCTTCCTGGCTCAGAGCTATTCTTTCTCTGGTCAAACTCAGGGAATTATCTATCTCCCGAAGCTGATAAAAATTCCTCACCGTAGATAGAATAATCTCTTTTTCTATGTCTTCCAGAGCAAGATAAGCTCCTTCTGTAGCCATGCGGGCATTATAAAGCTCCAGAGCAGAAGGAGTAAGACTCTGGTCCTGGAAGAGGCTCTGATGCAGTTCCAGAGTATAGAAATCATCATAACCTCCCTCCTCATAGTCATATGCTCCCCGGTAGTTAAGGCCAATGTCGGTCCCCCGAGAGAATTTGATTGTCCCGGACATCATAAATTCGCTTGGCCTCTGATAAGTCTCTCTTTCAATATCATACTTTCCCTGCCAGGGATCAAAATTAAGATTTATATAAGGGGTAGCGAAAAGCTTCTGGGCCCGTTTCAGATTTAATCTGGCTATCTCCAGAGAAGTTTGTACGCTCAGAATTTGCTCATTATTTGCCAGAGCCATTTTGGCAGCATCTTCCAGGGTAATGGAATTAGAAAACCCGGCCTGCCCTATAAAAAGAGGGATGAACAAAATAGTAAAGAGAAAGAATAGCTCCCTCTTCCTAGTCTTCATTTCTTCCACCTAAATCTAGTCTTTCTCCCGCACTAACCTGTAAATTCAAATAGGCGACATACCCGCTTCCTTTGCTCTTTTGTAATTCTAGATAAGCTTCCTTGAAGTCCACTTCCTTGGAAGACAATTCATCTTTGGTTATTAATCCTGCCTGGAATTGTTTATCAGCATTATCCAGGTTCCTCCTGGCTTGACCTAAGGTAAGATTAAGAAGCCCAAGCTGACTACTCAAAGATTCTATCTGCTGATATCTCTGCCGCACCTCACTTCTTATTGACTCCTCCAGTAATTCAAGCGTTATTTGAAGTAACTTAAGGTCATTATTGGCTTTGTTTATATCCAGCCAGGGAGAGTCTGTTATCTTTAACTGTTCCAGTCGGTCAGCGGCAATCTCTATATTCTTTCTGGCAAATTCGATTTCCTCTCTTTTTTGTAAAGCAGTAGCTACATAGACATCCAATGAGTTTTCTACAGCATCTTTTTCAAATTCAGAAATCAGGTTAAATTCCAGTATATTCGCTGTGCCGGTTGCCAAAGACAAACTCTGTTCCGCTATATCTAATTGCTGTTGAGTGCTTTCGAGTTGCTGTCGAGCAGTCTCCAGGCTAATCTCTGCCGCTAACTCCTCTAGCTCTCCCGCTGTCCCGGCTTTAACCTTCTCTTTAACTCTATCTAAGTTATTTTGCGCTAACTTTACTTTTTCTTGCCTTAAAGGAACAAGAGCCAGCAAATATTTAAAATTGTTGTATGAGGAAATGACCTCTGTTCCTACCTCATCTTTACTTTTCTGAAAAGTGTTTTGTGCCTGCTGCCAATTAAGCTCAGCCTGTTTCTCATCAATCTTTGATTCACTCTGAAGAACATTTGCCTTGGCCTTCTCATAACTGATTCGGGCATTATTCAAGGTGAGGGAAGCTTTTTGAAGGTCAAGATTATTCTGCCAGACCTTTTCCAATGCCTCATTAATAGTTAAGACTGCTTTCTCTTCTTCTGCGTAAGCGACTGAAAATGCAGAGCCTAAGAAGATTATCCCTGTTATCAATACAACTACACCCTTTACAAATTTTGCTTTCATCTTTCATTCTCCTCTATTTTGATTTTACTCTTTTGCTCCTCTTTCTTTCCGCTGCTGTTTCTTTTTTGAGAATCTCATTCTATGGACTCCATTATTTTAGTCAATTCCTCTTCGGATATATTAGCTATCAGAACAAAGGTTTTTCCTTTGTCAGTCCGGAACTTAGTGCCAAAAGGCATTTCACGACCACCCTGAATTTTGAGATTTATGGGGGGGCCTTGAAAAAGAACGATTGTCTCCAGTCCATTAGTATAAATCAGAGCTACTCTTTTTCCACCATTAAGTAGAACACCCTCCTGGAAACTATACCCTGATGGTAGATACTTGGGAAAAGATAAGGGAAATCTACTTATTTCCTTTAGCTCCTCAATATCACTAACGACCTGATGTCGAGGGAGGAACCCCTTGTCTTTCACTGATTCGGGTATGTCATTGAGTTCTTCCTCAGAGATTTTTTTCCCGAAATGGATTTCAGTAAACTGAGAAGAAAAAGTCAATTTTCCTTCTGAGTTATATCTTTCTTGTTTAAGGGGAAGGAAGGTCTCCTTATCTATCCATCTTTTCAATCCAGGGCTGCCGGGATATTGAGGGACCAGGGAAATCACATATACTTCTCGACCGGCTATATCTTCATCAGGTAACTGAGAAATAGTATAGTTAGCCAATATTAAATTCAGGCTTTTTTCTCTTCTCTTTCTAGCCAGAGAAGAGTTCAAAGAAGAAGAGTGTTTAGGATTATTCATGCCTGGAATATATTCTATACGCAACTTGCCATTATCAAGAATCCTCCTACCCTTGATCATGGGAGGAGCAAGATATAATATATAACTAAAATCTGGTTTCCGATAAATAATTTTTGCCCTGATAATATAGTTTTCTTCCTGGCGATATACTTGCGTCTCCTTAATACCCTCAGCATCAACCTGAAACTGGGCCTCCAGTGATAGACATAGAATCTCCTCAGGTTCCACCGCCAGAGACGGTACTACCATTAAATTCAATAGAAAAAAGAGACCTATAAAGATAAACCTCAAAATTCTACCAGCTGGCAAGAATATGTTTGACTTCCTCATTTTATCTCCAGAATTACAGGTAAAGCTAGCTCTTCGGCAAAAGAACTCATTCCATTGTAACGTACGTATTCCTGTTGGAAAACTTCAATGTTAATCTCAGGCAAAGAAACAGAACGCCAGATATATAAAAGAGAAAGAGAAATAATCGCTAAAACACTTATAGTAACAGCCATCTTCCCCACAGGTGATAGAGATAATCGCCAATTATATCTCCATTCAAATAATTTTTCCTTTAATCCTACCCTCTTTTCACCTTCCTCAAGTCGAGGAAACAGGCGTTCATAAAATCCTTGCTTGGGTTCCCTGCCAAGAGCCTTCTGCGTTAGAGTATGGATTTTCTTAAGTTGCTCAAGTCGATAAGAGCAATTGGTGCATCTCTTGAGATGCTTTTCTATCTTCACTCTTTTATTCAAGCTCAGCTCATTATCCAGGTAAGAAGAAAGCTCTTTCCTTATCTTTTTGCAAACCATCTTTTCCTCCCTAATCCAAAAATTACCTCAGGACAATCTCATATTGCCTATATCGTATTGCGCAATACGTATCACACACGACGCATCACCAGTTTCAAGATTCCTCTAAATAGGGCCTAAGTGTCTGACGCAGATTTTCCCGTGCCCGAGAAAGCCTCGATTTTACTGTACCCATAGAACAGCGAAAAATCCTGGCTAATTCCCGGTAAGACAAATCCTCAAATTCTCGTAAAATAAAAGTAATCCTGAGAATCCTGGGAAGAGAACTAATAGCCGATTGGATCTTTGAAGCAAGCTCCCTATCTTTAAGTACCTTCTGGGGAGAAAAAGTCTCATCAGCCAACTCTACTTCCCCCGGATTAGCACTCACCCCAGAAAGCCTGCTCATAGAGATAATGCGGTTTGACTGACTCTTTTTTCTTTGGGCGCTAAGGCAAACATTTACTGTGATACGATAAATCCAGGTATAGAACTTGCTTTTTCCCTTAAAATGGCCAAGATTCTCGTATACTTTAATAAATACTTCCTGGCTAAGGTCCTCGGCTTCATTCCTGCTTCCCATTATTCCATAAACTATACTGTATACTCGCGCTTCATATCTTTCCACCAGCATCGGAAAACTATCAGTCTCTCCACCTACAAACCTTTCCACTAATTCTTCATCCGAATGCATTACTTCAGGTCTATTAATACACATATCCCCAATAGTTTCCAAAGATTTCAACTCTAACCCACTACAGAATGAACTTGCTGTTTCCATTATATCACTTCTATAGGATAAAGGAAGAGGAATCTTCTTCCTCTGAGAATACTCAATCTTAATGATTCCTCTTCCCTATTAACTAAATTTTCGTTTTACCGGAAACGACAAAAGACTCTATTTTTTCTCATTATCTCTGCCCTGAACCTTGTGCCTTCTCTTCTGCGTAATTTAACTAATTGCTCCTCGGTCAATATGTCTTCCAGGTTCATTTTAAAACTAATACTCTTTTTCTGAATCTCAGCCCAGACAGTTCCCATTTCATCCACCAGAACCTCGATTTCTTCCTGAACAGGGGAATCTTTCAAGAGTAGTCTCTTGAGCTCAAGCTGCTTTTCCTCCAATTGCAAGCGTAGTTCAAGAATATCCTTTTGAAAAGCAACTTGTAGTTTGTCTAGTCCTTCTTGCTGCTCTGTAGTTAAATCCAAATCGGACAACACCCCGGCTGCTTCCACCTTGCTCTCTTTGCGAAGCATAACCTTTATCTCACGTTTGTCTTTTTCCGGATGAATATGGGCCCTGACTCTCTTCCCATTGAACTTAACATCTACTCTTTGACTGGCCAATGCCCCGGAAGCTACTATGCCTACCAGCACTAATCCTCCCATCAATACTATCAGCCACTTTCTCTTCATCTTCACCTCCCTAACTAAAACTAATATTTAGTGGTAATTTTCGCCTTAATCTTTATTACATTAGACGAAAAAAAAAGAGAAATGTTCCATTTTTCCTCTCCCCCAAGGGGAGAGGATTAAGGTGAGGGGAAGGGACAAATGGAAGGAATAATACTGGTGCGCCTGGCCGGACGTTGTTCGAACTTTTTTCGAAGAAAATATAGAGATCCCAATCTACGACATTCCAGTCTCACACGGGGTTAGAACACCCCAAGACAAATCCCAGCACATGTCAATCTAGCTGGTTTGTGATAACACGACCGCACAGTTCCTCGAACTACCGGCCACATCCTCCCGAGGTTATTATTCCATTGACTCCAACTTAACAAGTGATACTACTAATGGGGGTGAGTCAGCTGATATGAAACTCAATGATTATACGGAATTCTGTATGTCTCCTTATCGTATAGAATTTTATCATCTTGTAAGGTCTTATTGAAAAGTAATATGATTAAATCTCAGATAATTCACCTTGATATGTTGATAAATTTTGATATTGTGGAGTTCTGTATAATAACACCTCATGCTCCCATTATCTACGAGATGATCCGTAGGATTTTATGCCAATTCAGAGACGCAGAAAGAACGTGACATGAAATACCTGTGGAGACTCTCTCTTTTCCTCAAACAGCATCTTCTCTTCGTGATTCCACTGACCGTCGTTCTCGCCATTGTGGCAGGCTATGCCTGGGATCTCAGTGTCTTGAAACAGTGGACCATTCCGTTCACGATCCTCATCGTGTATCCCATGATGATCGGATTGCCCTTGAGAAGCGTCGTTACTCTGACGGATACCAGGGTGTTACTCGTGACACAAATCGTGAATTTTGCCATCATTCCGTTCATTGGGTATGGCGTGAGTCTGCTTTTCTTTCACCAGCACCCATCTTTGGTACTGGGCTTCTTACTGGTCGCTCTTCTCCCCACGAGTGGCGGGATGACGATTTCATGGACAGGATTGGCCCGGGGAAACATTCAGGCGGCCGTCAAGATGACGGTCATTGGGCTCCTATTAGGGACCCTCTGTGCGCCACTGTACCTAAAGGTGCTAATGGGGAAAACCGTCGCGATCCCATTTTCGTAGGTAGGACAAGCCATCCTGCTGATTGTGTTTCTTCCATTGCTCCTTGGGCAACTGACACGCGTTCTTTTGCTCAAGCACGTTGGTAAACAGATCTTTACCACCAGGATCAAGCCGCTCCTTCCCGCAGGTTCAACCTGGGGATTGATCGGCATAATCTTTGTCGCGATCGCGGTAAAGGCGCAGACGCTTGTCAAGTCTCCAGCCCTCATCATCCGAATGGCCGTGCCTCTCATCCTCTTCTATCTGCTCACATATCTTGTTGCCAGCTTTGTCGGAAAATTCTGCTTGTCTCGCGAGGATGCGATTGCCCTCGTGTATGGGACCGCATTACGAAGCTTGTCCATCACTCTCGTTCTGGCGATAACCGCCTTCAAAGACCAGGGCGCAGAGATCGGGTTACTTGTCGCACTCGCCTATATCGTCCAAATTCAAAGTGCGACGCGGTATGCCAGACTCTCTAGAAGAATTTTTCGGGGGACGAACGAGAAGGTATCATAAGCCAACAAACGACCACATAACAAGGCGGATGCAGGGGACGGCTTTCAGCCGCGCGTGATCCCCAACGTTAAATAGAAAGGTAAGAATAATATGAGAACACTAATAATAGGAACACGAGTAAATCGTTTTTATTTGTGTATCCTTCCTTATTTTAGATCTGCTCATCTTATCTTAATTTATATCTGTTTTGGCAGACACGGAAGCAATTGCAGATGGATTAAATCCTTTAACAATGAACCAAATTGCCATAGCTTGTTCTTGCAAGGCAATTGGTATGATTAATAACATTGCTAATACTAGAGAGATGTCAAATGTAGCCATTACAGAACCAGTTAAAATAGCTACAGCACCAATGAGACCCCAGATTGATAACCATCGTGGAATGAGTTTTGATTTGTATAATGCAGAATAAAGTATCAAAGCTCCTATGGCGAAAACGATAAGATAAATCAATCCAGCATGATCGATCCAATAAATTACTGATTGAATTGAGCTGCCTATGTTTTGAAAATATGAAGCATCCACCCCACCTTTATTTAAATAATCCTGACTTAATTTAACCAGTGACAGCTTATAGATTTGGGCAAAACTTAAGAGCACAGCCTCAAACAATCTGAAACTGACATAGCCCAGGGCTAAGACTTCATTGTGTTTTTTTAAGATGGGAAATAAGAGTACTGGTATGAGAACCACTGCAAGAGCAGATATAAACTCAAGCAGTATTCCAATTATCACAACTACTCTATTTGGATAAGTATTATCCAGGTAATCTGGAGAACTTATAATTGGTTCGTAGAAAGCTTTTCCTATCAAAAACAGAACAAGCGCCATTATAAACAATGCTCCTACAATTCTTGCGGTCTTTTTGTTTGAATTCATTTTTTCTTCCTCCTCTTTTTAACTATTTAAATTGTCCCGTACAGTTATCATGCAACACTTTTTCCTTATACATGATACTTTATATTTGGATTAGTTGCAATATAGTTTCACTTTTCTTAATTGCAGATTACGATTGTATATAGTAATTGTTCTTATACGGCTAAAACAGCGAGATTAAAACAATGACCTGCCCCATTAATATTGTACCACTTATTGAGTCAGAGCAATAGACCCAATGGCCCCGCAAGCAGGTCAATATTAGGCCAAATTTCAGGACTTGTCAATCTTTTGCGGAGTTTGAGTGCAGACTCAAGAGGACGGGCTTACTTATTACTGGATCCCCGCTGGTTCCTATATAGGTTCACGACTACCATTCCGCTCAGTCCTCCCAGGGTAACAATCAGAATAGACGTGAAATGACTTCCACAAAAGCGTTTTAGACGTTGGTGCACCTGGCAGGACGACATTAGAACTTTTTTTCTGAATGCTAAAGAGGATGTTGAAATCCCCGTATACACTATGCCAACTTCATTACAGCCAACAGTCACTTAGCCACAACAGACCATTATCCCCATAACTCCAACTTAAAAAGTGCTATTATCAATGAGGGCAGGTCAATCAGTGGCGACAAATAACTGGTTCGTGAGCTGCATTACTTTGGGTAGGAAAGAAAGCGAGGTCATCCATTCTATTACTATTCTCTCTAGCAGCGCGTCCAGCTTGTGACTACGGGGTCATTCCTTCAATTCGCTACATTCAAAGCTCTCCAGATGCTCTGTGAGTTCCTTTGTCTCCTCGGGAGAAATATCTACCAGTCCGTATTCCTCAAAGAAACGAAGAAAATGGTTGAGATTCACCTCAGGTGAGTAAGGCATGAAATCATTGGAAATATCACCGGAGAGATCCTGGTGAATGTCGAGCATTCCTACAGGCGTGGTGCAGGAAAAATCAAGCATGGTGAGAGTTATGGACCGAACTTCTGGATTGGTTCTTGTGTGAAAGTGGATTTTCAGGTTCTCTGTATCAAAGACCATGCTCCATTGAGTAGGATTGCTCTCTGCGTCATCACATGTCTTTTTTAGAGTATCAAAAGCATACTCGACTGCTTTGTCTTTGCCATTGTCGTTAAAACTCCTCACCCTGTCTGCTGCTGTTTCAAAGCGGATGAGCGAGGACTTCCAAAAACGCTTCTCCAGGAGCCTCCAGAACATCCACCATCTGCTCTTTTCCCATGAACTAACGGATTCTTCATAGGTGTTATTGGTCAGGGCTTTTACCGGCATGGCTTCATCGGTATGAACAACCATTTTACCCTCAATAAACTCAATCGCTGCCGAGCTTCCCGTTTTGTCAGATACCAAATAATGGTCGGTAGTGTTAGCAATCCTCACCACTGAATCACTGGCAATAACCTCTTGGGTGGTACTTGCATTATCTAGTTGATATTGGACCCAAATTGCTGTTTCAAGGGGAGCTCTTTCATCAGGGGCAGGATTTTCAGTTATGTCCAGAGCCATGGTACTGATTACCAACCCTGCCTCGTTCATTCCTGCATAGGCAAATTGGTATCCCACAACATTGAAAGTTACACTTCCGTACTTTGATGTCCACTCAGCATACTCACCAGTTGTACCGGGGTCCAAGAGTGTCTTGGCCACATTCCTTTTGTTGATGAACAATAGACCCTCATGAATTCGATTATCAAAGTTGGCCCCAAATACGGCAAAACCATTATTATCAAGAATAAATGATGTGCATGCCACAACAGTTGGCGAGATTAACGAGAACAGAATCACAATCAATAAGAACCTGATGCGAGTCTTCATAGCGGTCTCCTTTTCTTTCTTTTCTCGAACAAAAATCTCTATCTCCGGGTACTCATGACCTGCCTCCAACCTTGATACATCCTTTTTGCTCAAGCCCTTTCAAAATTTTAGACGCATGAGCATAATTTGTTTTTTCTCCTCTTGACCCTTTTCCATATCCGGCTGCGATAGTCCTTTTACCGACTCGCACCTCAACAGAACCGTTTCTTACAAGTGAATTACGTAACAGATAAAGATAGAGCGAGGTCTCATGAGGAGTTAACTCGGGCAATAGGTAATCTACAAATTGCTCAATCATAATTTTCACATCTTCTTCCATTTTCATTCCTCAATAGTAATTCTTATCTAGCATGAAAGACAACGTTTGCGGCTATGCGAAGTCCGAACGGAGCGAGGATTTGGGCGGAGGCCGATTTTATCGGCCGTAGCCGCATGGCCGCTGTTCTGTGCTGTAAACCGGTCCTTTTCTTCTTCTCTGCGCCGCCGCTCTTCTTATTGCAATCTTGTCAAACAATCTGAACCGATTACACGATAGCTACTTTTGCGTACCATGCTTGGCTTATATTTGCATTAACACATGTATCGCGCATGGCCGAAAGACGATGATTGAGACGGCAGCTGAAGACATGCTATCGGGCTTCATTCAGCCGTTAGTCCTGTTAGTAGAACCAACTCATCCCACAACCTTTTTCCTAATACCTCGTCATTCATTGCCTTATCAGGTTTTTCGACGCGTTTATCTAGTTTGAACAAGGCTCCATTGATTGCGCTACTATCTCGATACGAAAGCATCAGATCCGCAAGGGGCTCACCTGCGACCGCCGGTGGCTTTGCAATAAGTACCGTCATCACCTTCCAGAAGAAACCCATAAATCCGGATGGCCACCTTTTCCTTAACTCCGGATCTGTTTTATCGATGATGAAGGAAGGATTGAATGCTACAGAGGAGATCTTTCTAGCATATCGTCGAGCCAGCTCTGCAGCGATCGCCCGGTTGCATGTCTTAGTCCTGTTGAATGCGGTCCCTGTCTTGTGATTTTTGATGCTTTCAAGATCATCCCAGTCGATTTCTTTATGGTGTGGTGCAACCACATGAAGGACCAATCCGTCTGATTGCTGCATCCTCTCTAACAACAGCTGGGTGAACAGAAACGGCCCCATCACGTTTGTAGCAAACATCAACTCATGACCGCTGGGCAGGATGTTCGGACCATTTTGTTTTAAGACGACAGCAGATAGTATCAGTCCATGTATCTTCGGAAATCGGTTCATAGCCTCGGCTGCCGCGAGCCTCACAGACTTCATATCAGAGAAGTCGACTACCAGCGTGGCAATGTCTGTATCCTGGTACTCGATCCGGGCTTCAGATAGAGCGGCACGGATAGAATCAGCCCTGGCTTCTAATGTTTCGAGCCTGCGCCCGAGTAATACAACCCTAGCTCCACGTTTTGCCAGCGCGACCGCAGCACCTCCCCCAATGTTACCGGTGGCTCCAGTAATCAGTATTGTCTGCTTATTCATCATTTTGATAACCTCCACTGCAAAGATATGTTTTTTTCCTTTTAGTTTTTCTCTTCAGTGGCGTGACCTGCCCCCATTAATTGTACCACTTTTGAGTCAGAGCCATAGACCCAATGGCCCCACAAGCAGGTCAATATTAGGCCAAATTTCAGGACTTGTCAATCTTTTGGGGAGTTCTAGTGCAGACTCAAGAGGGTGGGCTTACTTATTACTGGATCCTGGGTAGTTTCGGTATTGGATCATGGCCAGCATTCTGCTCAGTTCTGCCAGGGTAACAATTCGAATAGCTATCGTGTGCCACAATGGTGGCGAAGAGAAGATTGATTCCCAAAAATCTAGCTCAGGAATTTGACAACTTATAGAGAAGAACTTTTTTCATCAATGCAAAAGAGGATATTGAAATCCCCGCATACAGTATTCCAACTTCGTCACAGGCAAGATCCACTCCTCCACAGCAGAGCCTCATTTCGTTGACTCTAAGATACGCCCATCTTTCTCCTGAACACAAAAAGGTAGCTCTGGATGTTTTGGGGAAGAGGATGAAAATATTTATTCACGCAGTTTCTCCCTAACCCATCGATAGAAGCGATCTACTAATTTGATGATGCCTAGAGCTTCCTTTTGTGTGAAATCTCTATTCTCGTATTCAATTAAATTCTTCTTGGCTAGAATCCTTCTTAAAATTTGACTTTTTGATTTCACCTCAGGAAATTTCACCGAAGAGGATAATAACTCAACTGCTACGTTGTGGTCTTCACTGGATGAACGAATCCCAGCATAGAAAACCAGTAAAGCACCATTGGAAGAAATTGTACAGTGCACCCCGTTTAGACCAACAGCATTCCAATTATTTCTATCTTTAGCCTGATGCATTGTCTCATAAAATTCCTGGGCTTTTTGTAAATAGATGCGATAGTCACCTTTCTCTATCACTCTCTTCCTAATCCTCTTGGGAACCACCTAAATCACCTCTCTTAAGGGCTTTCCAAAAATCAGCTTATGAGATTG
>NJBQ01000040.1 GCA_005223095.1 Candidatus Aerophobetes bacterium Ae_b3a | reverse complement strand
TGAGGCAAAGGATTACGAGCAGACAGAGATAATTGTCGAAGCTACCTGGCAGATAGAGTTAATGGAGGTGTGACTACTACTACTTTTTTTGCAGCATGGTGGTGAAAGTAGCGGTTAGATTTATCCGAGATTTTTAGGCTTTATCCTGTTCCAATTCTTGAAGATATGGGTATATTGTCCCACAAGTAAGAATCAATAAATGGGCGCTATCCCTATTTAAAATATTAATTGTAGGCAAGCACAACATTTCTTTGACTTTACGGATAAATTGCTGTATTATACTAATAAATAGTAATAATTATCAAGAAAAACGTAGGACAATTTCCGTATTTATTTCAAATCTATACTAATAAATAGTATAAAAATGCATAGAAGAGGTAAATAATGTCTCTTCCCAAACTATATCGAGTCTTCTATAAAGAAAAGGTATTTAATTTTTCTGACGTTATGGAGAAGTTCAAAGAGGACAAACATAGTGAAGGATACCTGCGAAAAAGGTTAAATGACTTACTTAGAGCAGGATACCTGGGTTCGGTAGGAGCGAGAGGGCTTTATTATATAATACCTCAAGGAAGTAGCAAGGAGGAGTATGTGCCCGACAAGTTTCTTATCGGAGCAAAACTCTCTCTGAGTGGGGTAATAGGTTATCATTCTGCTTTGGAATTACATGGCGCCAGTTACTCTCCCTTCAGGATAGTCTATATAATCGCCCAAAGACACTTTCGGTCGTTTAAATTCCAAGGCATGGAATATCACGCGGTAAAAGGGAATACCAATTTTGGTATAGAAACAATATTGAGGGAAGGTTTGAATGTCCCGGTGACAGACCGAGAACGAACTCTGGTAGATGGAATGAACGGACTTAAATATGTTGGTGGTTTGGAGGAATACTTTAAGAGTGTTGAGCTCTTTCCTTCCATCAACTTTGACCGGATAATAGAGTATCTTGCAGGATTCAATAAAAAGATTCTATATGCCAAGATCGGTTTTCTTCTTTCCTATTTTGAAAAGAGGTGGGGCTTTCCAGGGAATTATGAAAAGGAAATAAAAGCTCATCTGGGAGCAAGAATAAATTATCTTAGTGATGAGAGGGAAGAAGCGAAACTAAATAAGGCATGGGGCTTGATGATCCCGGTGCGACTGAAAAGCTTACTCGAGGAGTATTAAGTGGACAGAAGTATCCCGGGCGCTAAAGAATATTTTGAAAGCTTTTCTAAAAAGACCCATTTTCAGCGGGATACACTGGAGAAAGCCTATCGGCTTGAGAATCTATCAAAAGAGATAAATCGCCATCCCGAACTGAAAGAGGGACTTGTCTTAAAAGGAGGCACAGCGTTAAACTTTCTCTATTTCAGGTATCCCCGATTATCCATAGATCTTGACTTTAATTTTATCGCTGGGATTGAAAAAGAGGAAAAGGATAAAGAAAGGCCCAGAATAGATGAATCGCTACGTGCAATATTTAGATTCAAAGGTTACGACTACGAAACTCAGACTGAATATGGTTTAGAAAAATACTTCCTAAGATATATCAATTCCTCTGGAAACATCGACCGCATCAAGGTCGAAATAAATTTCCTTCAACGCTTGTCCTTGTTGGGAGTAGAGAAGAGAAAGTTTTTGAGCCCCTTTGAGGAATCGGATTTAGCGTTAAATACCTTAAAGGGTCCTGAACTTTTTGCAGGTAAAATGCTAGCACTAGTGAATCGGCTTGCTCCTCGGGATCTTTATGATATTTACACACTTCAACGAGAAAGAATTAAACTCGATAAGATCCTTTTAAGAAAGATATTTATCTTCTTTGGTTGTCTGGCCAGAAGGGATTTCCGGGAATACCATGCCAATGATATTGAAAGAATTACAGAGCAAGATATAAGGAGAAAACTTCTCCCCTTACTTAGAAAAGAGGAGCGATTGAAAGCTGGAGATATGATTGAAACTGTCAGACCGTTCCTAAAGGATATGTTTGATTTTACTCCAGAGGAATCGGAATATATCAATAGATTTTTTGAGGCAGACTTTAGACCAGAGATTCTTTTTGGCGATCTATTGGACAGTACAGATTTAGAAAAACATCCTATGGTCATCTGGAAGCAAAGGCACCTCAAGGAGTGGCTGGCAAAACAAAAGAAAACGTGATTCACTTTTATTATTGACGGATTGATGCACTACATGCAATTTCCAGAAAAAGGGGGGCAGGTCTTGATATTCAAATATTCTGCTGCAAACTTTCTTGGTAAGGCCCATCCTTTTATGAGTGGAGAGGATGTCACTTCTTGGCACCTACATTTTTTGCCTGTTCGAGAGCGATTTCATTAACGGCTGAAAGAGCCTTAACTCCCGAAGCTCCTTCAATAACCTTAACTGCAATATTCTGTGCCTGGGATGTAGCATTATTCAATTGTTTACTTAGGGATTCGATTTGAATCGCTTGCTTAGCTATAGTGCCCTCGAGAGTTTTAATCTTAAGGTCAGCAACCTTTTCTTTTCCTTCAACCTCCTTGGCTAATAGTTCTGCTTTTTGCTTAGCCTGTCCTTCGATTAGGGCAGTGGTTTCTTTTTTAGCCTTTTCAACTGCTTTTGCAAGCTCAGCCGGGAAAGCTTCAGCCTTAGCTCTCAATTCTGCTATTTCCGCTTCTTGAGCAGCCACAGCAGCTTCCCTTTCACCTAATTTCTTCTCTTGAGCTTCTCTTTCTTCTTTGAGAGCTTTCTTCAAGACGACTTTCTCTGCTTCATAAGCATCTTTATCTTTCTTTCTTGATAGAGCTAAATTGTAAGCATACTCTTCTGCCTCTCTTTCTTTCTCCTTCTTAAGACTTGCATCTCTTTCTTTTGCAGCCAGTTCATGCTCTTTTTGTTCTTTTTCCCACTGCCCCCTTATGATTGCCATCTCTTCTTCAAAAGCTTTCTTTTTTTCTTCATTTATTTGAATGAAGGTGACCATTGTTTCGGTAGCAACTTTGATGTCATAAATTTCTTCGAGATTCTTGGTTTCTGCAGTAATTGCTTGCTGGACTTCGTCTAGTTTATTTACTTCTGCTATGAGCTTATCTGATAAATCAGTTAGTGTCTTACTCAAATCCAATTTAAGATTAGCCAGTCCTTTGACAATATTCTCTACTGTATAATCTGATGTCTTTTCCACTACGGCCCTGGGAGCCGCCTCTTCAGTCTCTTTGTCTATATCTTTAGCAACCCCTTCTTTCTCTTTGTATTTAGCTAGCAATTCTTTATATTGCCTGAGTATATCCTCTTTCTTGTTCTTCATTGTTAATTCCTGTTCCATCTCAAACCTCCCACTAAATGTTTTGAAATCTAGCACTCATATAGACAACACTTTCTTAATTTTACAAAGCTCTTTATCTTTTATTGCTGCAGGAAACATAACATACCTCACCACCTGAATTCCTATCATTAAATGTCTTACCATAATGAATAGATTGTATTTCAATTATTTGGAAATGTCAAAGCTGCTAACTGATTTCCTTTCCTCACCGATCTGTGCCAATTTGCATGACTTTGTACCTTAATAAATAGTAATAAATAGGGACAGGCCCTATTATTATTGACAGATTGAATCGCTGTATGTCCGCTTTTGGCATGCCACACATATCAAGAGTTGTAGCAATAGGTTTTCCTCATCATCCTGCTCAAAGGGGAAATTATCAGGAATGTGTTTCTGAAGATAAAGATGGTTTAAGGCAACGCCTGGGATGTCCTGGAGATTACACTCCAAGAAACTTCTTGAAGATATGGGTATATTGTCCCATAAGTAAGAATCAATAAAGGGGCGCTGTCCCTATTTAGTTTCTACAAGCTCACCTTATAGATAATACTTGACATATGTTTCACTATAAACTATACTTTCAACGAATGTTGAAAGTCTTTGAATAATACAGAAGAAAGAAAAGAAGCGGTAATATTATGATGACAACTAAGGAAATAACACAACGGATACTAAAAGAACTTCCTTTCTTCTTGCCTGCTCTTAAAGTTGGCAAAATAGAGGTTGAAAAGAAAATTTCGGACCAAGTCTTTGATTTGGCATTCAAGATAAAAACCAAAGACCGGCAAGAATGGCTTTTGCTTTGTGAGATTAAGAGACTCTTGCAGCCGCGTATAGCTCGTGAAATATCCACTCGATTCAAAGAAAGAATCGCAGATTTGAATGGGGTTTATCCTGTTCTGATAACCACCTTTACAGGGGAAAGGATAAGAGAAATTCTCAAAAAAGAAGGTGTAGGTTATCTGGATTTAGCAGGCAACTGTTTCTTAGAATTCAATAATGTTTATATTGAAAAAATTGTGGATAAGAATCCTTTTGTTGATAAAAGAAAGTTAAAGACAATCTTTAAACCGGTATCAAGCCGTATCTTGAGGGTATTACTTGAAGAGTCTAAAAAAGGCTGGAAGATATTAGAATTATCAAGAATTGCAAAAGTAAGCCTTGGTCAGACATCCAACGTCTGCCGCTGGCTTATAGATGAGGAGTATATTAAGAAAGACCAGGGCCTTTATTATTTGACTGAACCGGGAAAGCTGTTGGATGAATGGTGCCGAAATTATATTTATACCCAAAATGAAATGTTCACTTACTATTCTCTTGAACAAAACCTGGAAAAACTAATCAAGAAAGTTGTACGGATTAGCGAAGATAAAGATTTAAAATATACCCTTACCCTCTTGTCCGGTGCATCGCTCATTGCCCCTTTTATCAGGGGTATATCCAGCCTGCAAATGTATGTTACTGATAGTGAAAATCTTTCAAAGTGGGTCCGTTTACTCGACTTACGGCCAGTGGAATCGGGAAGCAATATTTCTATGTATATTCCTTACGATGAAGGTGTATTTAACAAGACACAGAAAGCAGATGACATTAATATAGTGAGTAATATTCAATTGTATATTGACCTTTATAATTATCCTACACGAGGCAGAGAGCAGGCCGAATTCTTGAGGAGAAAAGAAATAAAGTTTTGATGAAATATGGTTAGAAGACTAATTACTGATTTAGATATTAGGCTAGTAGAGGCATCAAAATCTATACTCTTAGAGATGATGACCATATTGGGTGCTTATAGAGAGTCGCTTGTTTTGGTGGGTGGATGGGCACCTTATTTTATCATAGAGAGTTTTAAGCCTTCTGATGACAATTTTGTCCATGCAGGCTCTCTGGATATTGATATTGCAGTTAATCCAAAGAAGGTTTCTGGGATTGAATATAAATCAATGCTCAAGCTTATAGAGGAGCATGGATATACCCATTCATTGGATAAAGAAGGTACAGTTATTCCTCATGCTTTTGAAAAGAATATTTCAATACCAGGATATACAGATAAACAGCCTATAGAGATTGATTTCATGGGACCAGAATACGGCGGCAGAGGCAGGCAAAGGCGTCATCAGATAGTTCAATCAGAGCTATTCATAAGAAAGGCCAGAGGCATAGACATTGTTTTTGAGCACTTCTTTATGTATGACCTGAAAGGAAAGCTACCCCAAGGAGCACATAACAGAGTCGAGATACAGGTGGCCAATTTAGTTGCTGCTTTGACTATGAAAGGTATAGTTCTTGCTGCACGCTACAGCGAGAAAGATGCCTATGATATTTATTCTCTTATTTCACATTATAAAGATGGTTTTCGTTCAGCAGCAGAGAGCATAAAGCATCATCTGAAAAATAAACTTGTGAATGAAGGCATAGAGAAGATTAGGGAAAAGTTTGAGACGAAAGATTCTACCGGTCCGCAATGGGTAGCGAATTTTCTAGTTGGCGGCAGAGAATCCTCAAACGAAGAAAGAGAACGCATTGTCACAGATTCTTATATGCAGATTAATGAGTTCTTGTCGCTATTATTGTAGTAAAGAGCTATGAAAAAATAGAAATAAACAGGAACAGCGCCCATTACTATTGACGGATTGATTCATTGCTGCGAACTTTTGGCATACCACACATATCAAGAGTTGTAGCAATAGGTTTTCCTCGTCATTCTATTTAAAGGGGAAATTATCAGGAAAATATACACTAGTCTTGGCTTAACCCAAGACGATTTGGCCAAAAAAATGGATTAAGAAGAGCTTTTACTATGCCTGCAGTTGAAGTAAAACATATAGTTAAGTCATACGCAGATAAGATCGTGGTTGATGATCTATCTTTCTCTGTCCCCCAAAACGAGATATTTGGTTTAATCGGGCCTAACGGCGCGGGCAAGACTACCACTATCAGGATGATGATGGACATCATCAAGCCGGACTCCGGAGATATTACTATCCTCGGCGAAAAGTTGACTGAAGCCAGTAAGAACAGGCTGGGTTATCTGCCTGAGGAAAGAGGGCTGTACAAGAAGCTGACCGTCATGGATTCTATTATCTACCTGGCCTCCCTCAAAGGCATGGACAGACCTTCCGCCAGGGGAAAAGCTAATAAGCTGCTCGATCAAACCGGCATGTTACCACATGGAAGAAAGAAAATTGACGAGCTGAGCAGGGGCATGAGGCAGATTATTCAGTTCATTGTTACAATTATCCATGACCCGGAACTGGTTATTCTGGATGAACCATTTTCCGGTCTCGACCCGGTTAACACCGAACTGCTAAAAGAGTTGGTTATTGATATGAGAAATCAGGGTAAGGCGGTAGTTCTAAGTACACACCAGATGAATCAGGTGGAGGAACTTTGCGATCGCATATTAATGATAAACAATGGACTCAATGTTCTTTATGGGAACCCCACAGAAATCAAGTCAAAGTATAGGAGTAATTCGGTTATTCTGGATTTTGAAGGTGAGTTGGGCCAGGTAATGGGAGTTACCGAAAAGCGCGCTCACAAAGACTACGTTGAATTGGTCCTTGATGCAAATACAACTCCTAAACAAGTTCTGGAACGATTGGTAAGCACCGGCATCATAATCAATCGATTCGAATTGGCCACTCCTTCAATGAACGAAATATTCCTAAAGGTAGCGGGTAAGAATTATGAATAAGACACTTCTGATATTCAGGCATGAGTTCTTACACACGATAAAAAGGACCGGCTTCATTATCATAGTCCTCGCTCTGCCGGTACTATCCCTTCTGGGCATAGGAATTTACCATATCGTATCAGGAATTACCAGACCTCCGACAGAAGCGGCCAGAATTGGATACGTCGATGAAGCTGGAGGTTTCGACCAGTTTACCAACCAATGGAAGACTACCCTGGTTAGTTTTGATACTGTGGAGGCAGCCAAGCAAGCTTTGACCAAAGAAGATATTACTGAATACTTTGTCATTCCACCGGATTTTGTCGCAACGGGGATAATTAGTCGTTACACCAAACAGAGAGAGCTTACGCCTTCTGATACAACCTACGCCGCAGTTAAGAATTTCATCTCAAGAAATCTATTGGCGGAAAAGGTGCCCACAGCCACTATCAACAGAGTTGTAGCACCCCTGAACATGGTCACTACCACACTTACTTCAACCGGCACTGTGGCAACGGAACAGGGAGGCTTCAGCAGCCTCATCATTCCAGGTATTTTTGGTGTGATGCTAGCCCTCGCCCTTGTTTTCACCTCCACTTACGTACTGCAAAGTCTCGCCGAGGAGAAAGAGAATCGACTGATGGAGATATTGCTATCCTCGGTTTCTACCCGGCAATTACTAACCGGCAAGGTTTTGGGGCTTGGGGCTGCCGGAATGGTGCAGGTAGTCGTCTGGGTGGTTTCAATTCCGCTCCTGCTAAATCTAGCCTCTTCATCTATTGGGGGCTTTTTGAGTACCATACAAATTACCCCCAGCTTATTCGTTCTTGGTGTAGTCTATTTCATCCTGGGTTACTCCTTATTTGCCGTCCTGTCGGCTGCTGTCGCTGCCATGAGCTCCACTGTACGAGAAGCACAAAGCTTAGGATCAATATATACGCTTTTTGCCATTGCACCATTCTGGTTTTTATCTCTACTTATGTTTTTCCCGAACAGCCCAATTTGGATTGTCTTTAGTATCTTCCCCTTTAGTGCGCCTGTTTTGGTGATGTTGCGGCTTGGCTTGACTGGTGTCCCCATATGGCAACTGGCCGTCAGTATAACTGTGCTGGTGCTATCCATCATCGGGGGACTGTTACTGGCAGCCAAACTTCTCAGGACTTACATACTGATGTATGGCAAAAGACCCGGCATCCGAGAAATTATCCGAAACCTTAGGGCTAGATAAGTCATGATACCTGACATGTCTTAGAAAGAATTTCTCGCCAAAGAAAGACCACATCATTCGCTTGACTACCGGACACCAGACGAGATATACCGTGATAGTAGAAATTAAAGAAACAGACCTATCTAAAACTCAACTTTGGCAAGTTAGTGTCCGACCGGGGGTATGCCACGCATATCAAGAGTTTTAGCCACAGGTTTTCCTCGTCATCCCAACCAATCAACTCGCCTTCCATCAAACCTTCATCCTGACACGCATAGTAGGGTAGGGGACTTTTCAAAGCAAAGTGAATGTCCGGACATCGGGCACTACACCCAAACCACTACTATTACTGACTTTATGGCCAGGAAATAAAGAAATATAAGACAGTTTAGAGGTTAACAAAAGGAGCACTGCTTATATGTCTTATTCGATTTGACAGAAGGCTATAAATTTGCTATAATTCTACCTATAACATAAATGAGTCATCCATAAGGGGAGGTAAGCGAAAAGAGAGATTATCAGAAACGGCAGGGGGGGAAAATCAAGACCTTCCAGTCAAAAGTAAATGTCGCGGTTAAGGTTATTTGTTAGTGAACCCATTCTTTCAAGACCTGAAGAGTGGGTTTTTGTTTTTTTGACGTAGACACCTTGCCTTCCGCCGGGAAATCAGTGTTCTAACTAGAGTACTAAAGGCGGATTGAACAAAATGGCCAATTTGGCGAAATGCTCAGTATTTATCCTTATTCTATTGTGTGCAGTTCCAGCCTTAGCCGTTCAGACGGAAACCGTCAGCGTTATACAAGCAGTTGACGCTGACACCATCTTCATAAGAGATAGCCAGGGTCAACTCGTGAGGAGCTACATCTACTAGCTAGCAAGACGATGCCAGATAGGGTGGAGGAGGATCTTTCAAGAAAAAGGTATTCCTGGCCAATCAACAGAAAAAAAATAGTAGAGAAGATAAAAAGATTTCCTGAGTGTTCATTATAGCAGCTATTCTCTTCCTCGTTGCCATAGTGCTGCCTGTAAAAGCAATGCTATCGGCAAAGCGGTGACGTAAGCACAAAGAAGTTTTAGATTCTATCTTTTTGATAATAATTGGACTGAATTTGAGAAGCTTCTTGATAGGATAGATAAAACCTATAGTAAGATAGGTTGACCCAGGGGGAGGGGGAGCATGTTCCAGAGGACAGCAAAAGAGATTTAAGTCGTCCTTACTCCCTGCCTAAAAGTATAGCAGAGAGTAAGTTAAAATTCAAGCAATTAAACCTACCGATAATATGGTGAGTTTAAAATAACACATGAGGAGGTGAGAACCAATGATCATTGAAATTTGGGAAAATAGGTTTCCTGAGCCATTTGACAGGAAGCAGGTTGAAGACTTCTTCAATAATGTATGGAAACCTGCTCAGGAAAAAGCGGGCTACAAGATGATTCGGTATACTTGGACACACACCGGTGGACTAGGGAATACGCTAATTGGAATAGTAGAGTTGGACAGTTTTGCCGATATCGAGAGAGTGTGGACAGTCAAAGAGATGGAAGAAGCTGCAGAGGAATTTGACCGCCGATTCCCTAACGCTGAAGGGGGTCGGACTAAAATCCTGGAAGTCATTGAATGATCAGAACGCTGACATGAGTTGACTAGAAACTGTAATAAAAGGAGGCGATGCCTATGCTTAACTAAAGCCGGCTTCTTCGCCTGCAGATGGTGCGGGAGTTGGCTGGTGCCATTTCAGCAGCCTCACAGACTTAAGGGAAAGGAGATGATAAAGAATGGCTAAGTTTTTAGTTGTTCACCCCGTAGGTAAGGAGCTAACCTTGGAGAAGGCTACACCTGTTGCCAAGGCAGTGAAGGCGGGTTCAGCAGTTGATGCTTATTGGGTCAGAAGTTGGTATGCACGCGAGGAAGGGAAACTTTACTGTGAATGGGATGGAGAAGATGCTGAGTCTGTACGTCAAGTCCTCACTGAAGCAGCACCGGATTTTCCCACAGAAGGAGTGTATAAGATAGAGATGATGTTCTCTTCAGAAGACTTTAGGTAGGTTACAGATAAAATCTAAATTAGAACCTTCATCTTACTTAGGTAGCGTGCGACGTTGCTGGAGATTATCGGGAAGGGCAAGCTTTGCTCTTTGGTCGCCTAACACGAGCTTTGCGGTAAGATTGAGAGTGAAAATAGCAAAATGTAAAGCTATCACTCAACCCTTAACTCTGGAAATAAGGGAAGAGAGAGAGACAGGGGGGAAATTTCCCCCCTGACTAAAGAAGTGATAAGGGTTGCACACCAAAATCGGCCAACCGCAAGGTTAACTAACAACAAGGAGGTCTAAAATGGCACAACCAATTCACGTGCTCGGTGTACTCAAGCGCAAGTAGGCCTGGTATCAGTTATCCGAAAAAGAGGGAAAGAGCCTCTTCGTCAACTCTACGCTCCTAACATCGCTTGCCTTATGGGTCACATAACAGTGGAAGAAAAATAATCGCAAGAAAAGGCAGAAGAGAAAGCAACCCTCACACAGGAGAGGAGCTGCAAATCCCGGCTAAGAAAGTACCTAAGTTTAGGCCCGGGCAGAGTTTGAGGGAGAAGGTGAAGTGAAGGAGGTGTAATGCAGATGCAAAAACAAAACGGTTTCGCCGAGGTAAATGGAACGTGTCTCTACTATGAGGTCGCTGGATCAGGACATCCAATGGTCCTCATTCACGGGATGGGTGGTAATACCCGAACATGGGATGACCAGTTCGAACCTTTTGGCGAGCATTACCAAGTCATCCGTTACGACGTACGTGGTTTTGGAAAGTCCGCACTTCCAACTAGCGAGAGCTATGCTCACACCGATGATCTTAAAGCTCTTCTAGAACACCTTGGGATATCGCATGCCTATGTCCTTGGTCTATCTATGGGTGGAGAAATCGCCATTAACTTTGCACTTACCTATCCCGAGACGACTCGTGCTCTGGTCCCCGTTGATTCTGCTCTGGGGGGATTTCAGTGGTCGCAAGAGTGGACGGAGCAGTCGGATGAGTTAGCTAGGGTGCTTGGTTCTATGTACAAAGAAGGTCGCCTACAAGCCGCGACAGAGTTCTGGCTCAATAGTCCTCATCTTAAACCTTCTCTGGAGAAGCCAGGTCTGAAGTTTCGTTTGGTGCAGAACGATGACTATTCAGGATGGCACTCCTTCAACGAGGATCCTGTTCGTAATCCCGACCCTCCGGCAGCACAACGGCTAGACAAGATTAACGTCCCAACGCTTATAATTGTCGGTGAGCGCGATTTACCAGACTTTCATGCTATTGCTGATACCTTACAGCAGGAGATTCCCAATGCCCGAAAGGTCGTTTTGCCGAGAGTTGGACATATGTCCAGCATGGAAGACCCTGATAAATTCAATGAGGTCGTCTTGAGCTTCCTTGCAGATGTTTGAAACTTGTCCGCAACTTTGCCTAGCCCTGTGTTTGCGTTCGCTAACGCTTCGAATAAATTTGGTCTCCACTTCATTTCCGCCAAACTCCGTACAGGGGAAGAGCTACAGTAGTTATGATGGTAATTGGTTTGCATCTTACTTTGTAAATTTGTAAAATTTGACAACCAAAATAAGGAAAGGAGAAAGTAATTGGAGCCGTAAATCAGAATGTGCATAGAATGGGAAGTGGTACAGATAGCAAATCTATGATTAATCTGAGGAACGAGCCTCCTCTGACCTAGTGAATATTCGATGATCGTAATCTAACAATCGGTCATTCTAAGATGTACTCACATCAACACAAGGAAGACAGCAATGAAAAGACGAGAGTTTATACAAGCAGGTATTTCATTAACCGCTTTTACCGATTGTTCATTCGGACGATACAATCATCGTGACAACGCCCTAAAAAAAGTCTTTGAACCAATTAAAATCGGAAATATTACCATTCCAAACAGAATAGTATTCCCTCCAATTTCTACAAATTATGCAGATGATGAAGGTTTTGTGACACAAAGAATTATTAATTTTCATAAGCACATTGCTGAAGGCGGTATCGGGTTATCGGTTGTCGGAGCTACACCTGTAAGAAAAGATGGTAAAATGTTAACCAATATGCAGATGTTAGATGATGATAGATATATTGAAGGTTTTGGGCAGCTTTTTGAAACAATTAAACAAAATGGTTCAATTGCCTGTATTCAATTGATTTATAGCGGAAGACAAACATCAAGTACTGTTATTGGTGAACAACCAGTTGCAGCTTCACCAATACCTTATCCGGGAGCAAAAGAAACTCCAAGAGAGTTATCAGTGCAGGAAATAAAACAACTTGTTGACTGTTTTTCAGAAGCGGCATATAGAGCGAAAATGACAGGCGCTGATATGATAGAATTGAATTGTTCTGGTGGTTATCTTATAAGTGGGTTCCTTTCTCCCTTTTCTAATAAAAGAACCGACAAATACGGTGGAAGCATTGAAAACAGAACTCGCTTTGTCAGGGAGATTTTAGAGGAGACCAGGAAAAAAGTTGGGAAAAACTATCCCATTTGTTGCAAGATTGGTGCCAATGAATTTATTGATGGGGGTATAACTATAGTAGAATCAAGGGAGAATGCACAAATATTGGTTGATTCAGGTGTTGATGTTATTAGTGTTTCTGCAGGAGTGTATGGACCGAGATACAGCGGGATTCCTACAAAAGAACAGGGCAGACGATGCTATGCATATCTTGCAAGAGAGATTAAGGATACTGTCGATGTTCCGGTAATTGGTCTTGGTAATATTTTAGATCTCACGGATGCAGAGATAGTATTACAGGATGGGGATGCAGATATGACAGCAATTGGAAGAGCACTAATAGCAGATCCATATTTAATTTCAAAAACTAAGCAAGGAAAAGTAGAAGAAATCAATTACTGTATTCAATGTAGAAAATGTATCAATACAGTTCATACACCTGAAGGGATGAATTGTTCTGTGAATGAAAACTTATAGTATTAATCGTCTGAACCGTAGATATCCATGATTATTACAAACGTGGTGGACATTTCCAAATGGATGATTATGCAACTCCAGACCGACTATTAGATTTTCTAAGAGGCGGGTGAACTCTACGCTCCTAACCTCACTTCCCTTATGGGTCAGATAACAGCACAAGAAAGAGAAATAATCGGGAGAGAAAAGCAAGAAGAGGAGTAAATTCCCAGACAGGAGAGGAACTACAGATACCGGCTAGAAAGTACCTAAGTCTATGCCAGGGAAGGATTTGAGGGAGAAGGTGGGGTGAAGTGAAAAAGAAGCTAATTAAGAAGTGAGGAGGAGGTGAGAACCAATGTTCATCGAAATTTGGGAAGGTAGGTTTCCTACGCCAGTTGACAGAAAGCAGGTTGAAGACTTCATAAACAATGTAGCCAAACCTGCTTATGACAAAGCGGGCTGCAAGATGATTCGGTTCGCTTGGACACACACCGGTGGACCGATGGATGTGTTAACTGTAATAGTAGAGTTGGACAGTTTCGCCGATATCGAGAGAGTATGGACGGTCAAAGAGATGCAAGAATTTGTAGCGGAATCGGGGCGCCGATTCCCTACCGCTGAATGGGGACGGACTAAAATCCTGGAAGTTATTGAATGATCAGAAGGCTGACACGAGCCGACTAGAAACTGCAATAAAAGGAGGTGATGCCTATGCTAAACTAAAGCCGGCTTCTTCGCCTGTGGGCGGTGCAGGAGTTGGCTGGTACCATTTCAGCAGGCCGACAGACTTAAGCGAAAGCAGGTGAAAAACCATGGGAAAGTATCTATTGCTTTGGGAAATGGATCAGACTAGAACACCAATTGATCCTAAAGAGCGAGGGACTGGATCGAAAGCCCTGATGGATATGGTTAAACAAGACATAGAAAAAGGTATATTGAAGGATTGGGGAGGGTTTGTTGGCGAAGAGAAGGGATACGCCATCGCTGAAGGGACTGAGGTAGAAATTGGGAACATGGTAGAACAGTATGTTCCATTCGTCCGTTTTGAGGTACATCCTATCGCTTCGGTGAGTCAAGTGGAAGAGGTCATAAAAGCTCTGTCTAAGTAATCAAGAAGACTTTAGGTAGGTCGCAGATTAACATCTAAGTTATGGCCTTTATTGTCACAAACTAAATGGCGTTGCCGTGGAACATGTGGCCATAAAGATAGGACAAGGGAGCGAAATGACTGAAAGTCAGTTCGCTTCCTTGCTCTTCAGGGCGCTTAACATGTTCTCGTGACTTATTCATTTAACTCGCCTAAATGCTTTGCCCCTCGCAAAAGTACGACATTCACTCCTTTTCTCTAAACTAAAATCCCCTATACCTCTGGACCCGCACCCTAGCTCTAACAAGGCAAGCTCCTCGGGCCGGCCAGACCATGACCCTGCCGGGGCTAAGTCGGGTCCCTAATTTTACCCGTTTGTCACCGCCAATGCCAAAGCGGCGAACCTGCAGATAATGGGCAACAGGCTTACGGCGGCAATGGCTTTATCAGTATCCATCCTTGCTGTCTTCCTGGCCTTAACCAGCTATCGCAAGGGTGAAAAGTCGAGCTGGTTTGCCTTTCTGGTGCCGGGTATCATAGTTTGGGGTAGCAATGTGGCTTATTACATTACCCTGGTATCTTTAATGAGAACGGTATTAATGCTAATTGGCCTGCTGCTTCTTGTTATTGAACTAGTGATTCCAGCCAAGGCCATTCTGAGTGGAGAGGCTGGCAAGAAATAAGAGATTTAGATTCTTTGCCATGAACATGCCCTTCCCTCATAACGGAAATGTTCAATGAGGGGAGGGTCTCTTCTGAGCATCCCGCCAAGAAAAGTGAGAGCAAATCTCAGCCCTTGTCAATCTGGTTGGAGCTGTGTGCGGTGTGGGAAGATTCTTGAGAGATAAGCGAATAGGATTTCGAACTCTATGCCGGAGCTGACCTTAACTTATGGGGTAGTCTGTTTTTAGAATTGAGGAATTCACCTTGTGCCGTTTGCGAAGCCACCTCAAGGTGAGCTAACCGGAGTAATGCTTCCCCGCCATCGGGTTGAGATGAGTTCCTGGTGGTATCTTATCAAAAGAAATATCTAATCCCAATAGCTCCATCTAATTCGAAGTTGGTAGCGGGCACTAAATCAAGTAAGGGGGCAAACTCAAGGAAAATATCTAAAGGCAGTCTCTCAAAAGTATAGTTTATGCCCAGGGGAATACGGACTCCAACCCTAGTTTCGTGTGGAGTAATCTTGATTCGCCCTCCAATACCATAATAAGGAGCCAGTTCTCCCTTTTGTGCCTGGAGTATATGGAATTTGTGAACCAGATAATCTATATGTAGGTGGAATACTTTTTTCTTGTCAAAGGACCAAGCAAGCGCACCTCCTATTGCAGTAGTACTTGTGCTCCATTTCTTGAAACTTATCGCGGTCGGCTCTCCCAAGATAATACCTAAACCAAAACCTCTACCCTGAGCTACTGTGCTAGCGCAGAAAAACAAGGCTCCTACCAACGTAAGAATCACAACTAACCTAACCATTGCCCAATCTCCTTTTTTGAATGATGTATGTAAATAAGGAACATGTAAACCTACCGCTTATTTGAGACTGTCCTGAGCAGACCCTCTGAATCCAAGACTAGACCAAATCTCAGCCCTTGTCAATCTGGTTTTGGGAAGGGCTCAGCTGGGTCCTAGAACACTAGTAACTAGCTGCTAGAACAATAGTTCACAGCGAATTCCCCTCATCCTAAAAAGGTGAGCTAGTTCAGTGCCTTTTTGAGCAAAGAACTCATTCATTCTGGCGCCCTGCAAGCCGTACTTTCGGTAGACCCAGTCGGCATAGTGATAGTTCATTTTATCGATGAGGACATAATCCACTTTGCCCTCTAGTTGGGAGGGCAGGCTCTCTATTTTTGGGAGCATGGGGGCAATCATGACGTAGGTTCTAACGTCCTCTCTGTGTAAGATTCTCAGGGCGTTGATCCTTTCCTCAATGCGTGAAGTCTTGGATTCGAAGATTGACCTGATTTCTTCATCGCCAGTAGCAATACTGAATCCGACTTCTATTTCCCCGAAATCTTTCAACAGGTCCAAATCTCTCAAAACTAGAGGCGACTTGGTTTGGATTGTAACTGGCCACCCGTTTCTTTGCAAGACTTCGAGGCATCTTCTGGTAATCTCATATTCTTCCTCAATGGGTTGATATGCATCGCATACTCCACTTATCCAGACTCGGCCAACTTTCTTTTTCTTCACTTCCTCAGCCAGTAGTCCCGGAGCGTTGACTTTTACATCAACAAAGTCCCCCCAGCTCTCCCTATGATGAGTAAATCGTTTCATGAATCTGGCATAGCAATAGGAGCACCCGTGCTGGCAGCCACGATAAGGGTTGATGGTCCACTCATAGACTCTTGACTTAGAGAGAATACTCTTTGCCTGGATTTCCACAGTCCTCATTTTCCTATAGCCCCAAACTCCATTTGCTTTCCCAGAGACTAACGTCTCATGCTTCATACAATTCTTCCAGAGATAAATTAGGCCAAGTCTCGGCACTTGTCAACATAGACCTTTTCTGCTTTGGTCGCCATGAATGTATTTATATACCGGTCAAGGAATTCTTTGCCCGCACTATTATCTTCATAGAATCCGCTTATTATGAATCCGGCATCAATTTGCCCTTTGATTTGATCTTCAAGAGTGTGACCGAATTCCAGTGGTTCTCTGGCTTCAAGTTGTTTCTTTAGCTGGTCTTTTGGTAAGCTCTCAATGTCCGAGTAAGGAATTGAATACGACACTTTCAGGATTCCTTTTTCGTACTCTTCGTAATCAAAGATATGAAGCAGCGGGTTGTCAAAGCCGGATATGAGGGTGCCCTTAGGGTTGAGAACCCGGTAAGCCTCTTTCCAAACCGGCAAGACGTCTGCAACGAAAGTATTTGATACAGGATGCACAATCAAATCGAAACTACTATCTGAAAAAACGGCTAGATTAGTCATTTCGCCTCTTACGGTTCGAATATCGAGCTGGTCACGCTCTGCCACGTATATATCCTGTTCTAACTGCTTTTTTGAATTGTCAAAGACCGTTACCCTAGCGCCCACAGCAGCAAGAATGGGCCCTTGTTGTCCACCCCCAGAAGCAAGACACAGCACCCGAAGCCCTTCTAATTTAGGGAACCAGTCATCTGGCACCGGTTTCGCCGGAGTAAGAAGGATTTCCCATTGCCCAGCTTTTGCTTTCCGAACCAGCTCAGGCGATACCGGTTTTGTCCAGACATTTCCTGATTCTACTTCCCGGTCCCATGCCTCACTATTGTATCGAGTGATATCCATAATATTTCAACCTCCTTAGAGTTGAACGACATAAAGACATCCGGCTAGTTCCTTGGCTTTATTCTATACAGATCATATAGGAAGCTATCTATTTGACAAATGAGGTATCTCTAAGAGGATATATCCATGGCATCTGGTTATCCACCGGACTTCCCCTGGGCACAACATGCAAGACGAACAGGGTAGGGTGGGGGACTTTTCGGACGAAAATGAATTTCCGGACAGCTGACAGCATGCTGAGACGATCATACTTACTGCTTCTTCGGCGCC
>NJBQ01000039.1 GCA_005223095.1 Candidatus Aerophobetes bacterium Ae_b3a | reverse complement strand
TATTGAGGCGGGAAAAATAAAATCGGTCATAGATAGACGCTATCCATTGGAACAAATTGCCGAGGCTCATAGCTATGTCGAAACAGGGCACAAAAAGGGAAATGTAGTCATAACTGTGGAACATAATGACAAAACCTGACAAATTTGAGGAAACTTATGAAAGCAATTGTATGCACAAAATACGGGTCTCCGGATGTTCTTGAATTAAAAGAGGTAGCAAAACCTATCCCTAAGAATAATGAAATACTGGTAAAACTTCATGCGGCTTCCCTATGGCCTGCCCCCATTAATAGTATCACTTGTTAAGTTAGAGTCAACGGAATAATAGCCTCCGGAGCAGGTGTCCTAAAGATTACACGCGAAGAGACTTTTTTCAGATACAGGTATATTGTTCCACAGGTAAGAATCAATAAATGGGCGCTGTGCCTATTTTTTCAAACTTTGTTCTGCTCCCGCTCCACCGGGGAGCCGCTCCTGTCATAACACGAAACTGAGGAATCCCAGATGGAGATTGACAACCAGATGCCATCCATATATCCTGTTGCCAAGAGGACTACGAAGTATCCTGATTCCTCACCGCCAGTTGAAATGGGAAATCCCAGCTAGCATCTTATCACATAGTCAAAGCTTAGCAGGAGGCTGTAATGAAAACTTTCTTCATTGCTTTTTTGTCTTTTGTTGTGGTGACGTTTGTTTCCGGTGCATCATCAGGGGAGTCACTAACTGCACCAAAACTGACAAATAATCCCAGTCTTGACGTAATTACCACCAACAAAAGACCGCTTTTATCAATTTTTAATGCATCCGGCGGCACTGGCAAAAGAACCTATATTTTCCAGATTGATACGGTGCCGGACTTTGATTCTGAATCTCTTATTGAATACAAAGATATACCAGAAACCAATGAATATATAACAGAAAAACAGATTGAAAAAAAGGATGCCCTATCTCCTTTGGGTAAGACAAGATATTATTGGCGCGCACGTGCAGTAGATGAGGCAGGGAATAAAGGTCCCTGGGGCCAGACACGGTTTTTTCTTGATACTGCTTCCGACGATGCTTTTATGAATCTCCTCAGAATACCAGTAAAAGAAGTAACTGTTTCCAGCGGTCAGAATCCTAAAAATATAATGGATCTGGATGATCCGGGACAATCTACTTTCTGGCTTTCATCACCACCCGGAGATCCGCTACAGTGGATTGTATTTAATTTCGGCAAAACAGAAAAGGTTTCCAGGATCTGGATGCTTTCTGCTCCTTCAGGTAAGAACGGCTGGCTGAAGAATTTTGTCTGGCAATGGAGCAACGATAATAGGATATGGACGGATATACCTGATGCAACGGTTCAAAATAATGATACATTTCGGAATATTATTGAGATAAAACCAGTTTCTGCCAGATATTTCAGGTTATTAATTAAAGGCTGGTACGGTTACGCCCCTCAGATAAATACAATTATCCTATATTCTGCCGAAATTCCTGAAGTTCCGGAACCTCCTGATGGTGACTACGTCCTGATTATCGGTAATCAAATGAACGGATTTACTTTTAGCGAGCTTGCCGAATTTGTAGAAGGGCTAGGTCTTAACTTAAGAACACTGACAGTGCCACACTATGAAGTGTCTCTTGATATGCTCAATAAACTAAAGAATAAACCTGTCGCTATTATCTTGAGCGGCAATAATGCAAATTACCAGAACTTGCCAATGTTTGAATATAACGGTGTATTTGAAATTATAAGGCAGTCTCAAATCCCTATACTTGGTATCTGCTGCGGACATCAGTTGGCCTGCATGGCATACGGGTATACCTTTGTAAGAAGCATGGGCTGGTCAGATATTACCAGTCTTACATTAGATGAACACAAAAAAATAACTACAATAACAATAAAAAAAGATCTTCCTATATTTGAGGGAATTCCAAATCCTTTCACAGTACCTGAAGTACACAGCTGGGCAGTAAGTCCGGTCAGTTTACCGGAAGATTATGAAATTACATCTGAATCAACCTATATACAGACAATTAAAAGTAAAACGAAATTCTTATACGGTGAACAGTTTCATGCCGAAATAAAGATTGATTATAATGAAGCAACGCCCTATTTGGTAAATTTTTTAAAGATGGCTCTTCGTAAGTGACCTGCCCCACTAACAGTACCACTTGTCAGGTTGGGGACAACGGAACCATAGCCTGCGGAGCACGAGGTCTACTTTTTAAAAGAATATGGACAGCGGCTATTATTATCACACCACATCCAGGCTTCTAAATATGCCAGGAGGATCAAGACCTGATTCCAGACACGACATTTCCAGATCAAAATTTGACAAATGGCGGTTTCTCGCCTATAATCCAGGAAAATTGGAGTTACGAGTTACCATTTGGCCTGAATCAGAGCAACAGTAAGAAGAATAAGCAATGAAGCTTAACCAAGAAGAAACAGAAGTTCTTGAAGAGTTTAAGCGAAGAGTACAGGAGCAATTTCCTGGAGAGCTCGTCAATATGCTGGTTTTTGGGTCAAAAGCGAGAGGAGATGCTACTCAGGAATCAGATATTGACCTAATCGTTATTACTCACTCCGACGATAAGAAACTTGCCAAGAATATTCGTTATACTGGCTATGACCTGGAAATAGAGCACGGTATTATTCTTTCAATTCAAGTATATTCAGAGAGACATATCAATTATCTGAGAAATATACCTACTCAATTCATACAGAATATTGATCGGGAGGCGTTAGTGATATGATGTCCTTTATTCTCCCGATGAGGAAGATGCCCGAGAATGTGCAAGTGACGCAAGAGAGTTTCTATCTGCCATCAAGAACTACCTCAAAGAACAAGGTATTAATCTGGACGTAGAAGAAAGGTCATGAATCCGCCTAAAATTTGACAAAAGCTAGAAAAATGCACTTTAGCCGAAATCTCGTTAACAGGCTATTGGGTTTAATGTCTTCGTCTTTGCCCGGAGCGCTCATGCAGGAATGAGAACCATTCGGACGTTGCCAAAGAAACGGCCTACCTAAGAGAAACCTAAAAGCAAAACTTCGCCCCTGCCCAAAGTGGTACTATTTTACTATATAAACACTCACCAATCCTTGACCAAAAGGCGAATCTGGTATATGTTGAATTGAGGGACATATTGCCTGGCTGCTTGAATAGAAGAAATGAAGAGCTTCAAATCCAAAAATCAATGTAATATCTATGATAAATATTACCCAGGAGGTGTTAGGCATGGCAAAATCAAATATCTCGGAAGTGGAGTTTCAATTAAGGAAGTTGCTTGTTAAGTATTCGGACCTCTTTGCATACCACCAGTGGCCATCAGAGCACGAACGATGGATTGAACTGCTCTTCGCCCTGGTTACAAGAATTTGCAGGAAACCTGAGACTGAAGTCAGAGATGTTATCGAAGAGTTGGACGATTTGGGATTATTAGATGTTGAAGAACTGTCGGAAATCCCTGCTGCGGGTGGCCATATTGACTTTAATTCTACCAATGCAAGGCGCCTTATTCAGGTTCTGTCCGAATCAGGATTTACTAAAGAAGAATCACGAAACACTGTCCTGGTTATGCATGAAGCTTCTATAAGTCTAGGGAGGCATCATGATGGGAAGATTCAAAAATATATCCGAAAATATGGCCAGCGCATGATAGATGAACTTTCGGAAAACTTCTCATTCAGCAAGATGCGTAAGCACGATGTAGAACTCGCTTTTACCTATTGGCTGCAGAATGTTCTAAATATGCCTGTCAACCTGAAAACAAAAAGTACGGATGCATTTTGTGAAAGATTTAAGGTGACAGATGAAAAATTGGTAAGAGAAGCGGATCGGATGGATGTGAATCTTGCCTTATTGGATGATATGATTTTGAATTGGCTTGTCCAAGAAAAGAAGCAACAGAAAGATAAGACAAGTTAGGAGCCCAACTTAACAGATTGAAGGAGGATTGAAATGGCTGGCTTTACCGGTATACCGGGACAGACCAGAGATGGCGCAAAAGCTTATGCAGATGCTCTTTTCAGTGCTTATAAAGCGGGAAAGCTGCCTCTTCAGACAAAAAGCGAACGATCACGTCCGAACTTAGACACATGGGGCAAGTGGAAAAGGGAAGCCATAAAAGGCTACGATAGGGCAAGCTCTGAATTTCTACATAAAAAGTCGCCAGGTGAAAAGGCTGTACAGCGGCTTCTGGAGGATCCGAAGGCACTATCGGGGATGTCTGCCTATGATTTCCAAAATCTGAAGGGATATTTAATGATGGAGAAGCTGGGACGTCACGGGATGTCCCTTCTTGCCTCATTAGCTGAATCTGCTGCTCACTTAGCTCCTGATACTAATAAAGGAGTAGCTTTTGACATAGGCACACTGGCAGTGGGAGCGGCAGCCAAGCTCTTAAAACTTTCCAAATTAGGCAAATTGGCAATGCCAGTAGCGAAAACTCGCCCCTTGCAAACGCTTCGATCAGCCTCAAGGATGAGAAAAGCCGCTAAGTCCACACATGGCATGAATGTTGCAATTGGACGGCCAGAGCTTACCGGACAAATGCTCAAGATACAAAAAGCAAACGAGATCGTAAGTGGCGCCACGGTTGCTAAAAAAACAATGGAAGCAGTACATGCAGGGCACATGATACACAAATCAGCTCCAATTGTATGGGAAGGAGTAAAGGATTTGCAAGGCGAAAAGTACAGGCTTCTAAGGAGCTTGTTGCATAGCAAGGTTACCGGGCATACTACTCAAAAAAGAACGTTGACGAGCCGCACGCCGTTTTCGCAACATCCTTTATCTCAGATAGGCGTGTCAAACATCTCAAAACCGCTAGAACGTTTCAAGCGAAGAAGTCCGCGTCCTAAAGGTCCAAGTCATAGTTTTATTGACCCTGTCAAGATTGCAGACTGGTCGCTGCGTTATGAGCATAGAGACACAAGACCCTTAATCCATACGGATAAGCCGTTTATGTCCACAGTAGATCGGCTGAAAGCGCTGGAGACGAGAGCTATTGAGCAAAGAAGGATGTACAAATTGATGGACAGATTCAAGAGAAGTATAAGCAAGCCCTACCCATCTCCATATTCTTCCGGGCAATCCAATCTACTAAGGCAATCAGGTAGAACATTGATGAATCCAAATAGGGCCAGACCAATGGTGAGAGCACCAGCGTTTAGATAGAATCCCTTTAATACGTTCCCTTGTGGAGATCTGCAAAAAAAAAGAATCTTGCTGAAGGTTAGTTAGAATGGAGACTAAGGATTTAACATACCAGCATCCCTGGTTGGCAAGGATTATCGCCTTTCTTATTCTCTTCCCTGCTATTTTTGCCTCGCTCTGGGCATTCTTTGATCCTCTTGACCCCTTCGGCATTAAGTTCCTTGAAAAAGTCGGCATCTGGGGATACATTGGCTTGCTCGCTCTCTCCTTTTTTATAAGCATAATAGGTATTGCTCTTCTTATCAAAAAACCGCCAAGGACACTGCTAAAAATTGAAACAGAGTTACGAAAAGATGAAGACCTTGAGCCTCAGTTTTTTAGAAGAGCTGGTCCTTCCTGGATTGATTTTGAAAAGGAGTATATTTTCAGACGAGAGGAAATTGACGAAATAATCGATAAACTAGATGAAGAACCGCGACAAGTAGTAGAAGGGGGACCTGCGTCAGGAAAATCAGTGCTGCTAAAACACGTAGGTTTCGATTTGAAGAACTCTAGGTACAAGGTTTTCTACATTGATTGCAGGAACGAAATGGAGGAGAACATAAAAACCTATTTGAAGGAAGCTCTTCACATGGACGATGCTAAAACTCTAATAATCATAGATGACTACCATCTGGAAATAGACATTTGTGATTACTTCTTAAGGCAATATCGAAACCAAGGCATAAGTGAGACTAAAGTCTTGGTCGGAACCCGTCCCATCGACAGAAAAAGGCACTCGGAAATTCATAATTTGAATAAGACGCAAATTACCCCAGAAAGCGCTTCCCAAAACATAATTGGCAAATTCTTAAGAGAGCATTTAAACCTAAATGATGAAAAAATAGAAAACTTCTCTATGATTTTCAGGGAGTACGAAAGAGACCTTTGGTATCTTTCCTGGGCTCTGATGACATTCAAGCCAGGTGAAGCAGGAATAAAACCCAATGATATTTATGGGGTGATAAAAAACTCGATCGTCCAAAGAAAAGATTGTGCAGAAGATATATTTCTTCCACTATCGATCTTAAATCGATTTGAGATTCCTATGGAAAAGAGGATTTTAACTAGTAAGGAATATGGACTCGGAATTGCAAAAAAGAAAATCGATGATTTGATAGAGAAGAATGAAATAGTTGAAAAGACAGTGATGGGTTCAGAGGAAAGGAGCGCGCTTACGCTTCACCATTCTTCTCTCGCTGAATTAATTCATCAGACTTATCAAAATACCGAGCTGGGAGAAGATTTTAAAGACAGATTCAATACTTCTGGAGATAGTGATTTTGAAAAAGGCTTTCTTCTCCATTATCTAATCCATTCTGACCTCTTATATTATGTTGATACGACTTCTCTTGAGTTTCAGGATGTTTTCATGGGAACGATTATGCAAAACATCTCAGATGATGGCCTCAGAGAGAAAATAAAGAGGGCAGTTCAACATAATGCTGATAGTAATAAGGAGCTGGAAAGAATTGAACTTCATTTGTATGGTTATCTAACGACGTTGCCGACCGACTTTGTCGCTCAATTAGTGAAAGAACTCAACCTTGATAGATTAGCTCGAAGAATTAATGAGACAAGCGATGGAACTAGGATCTCAAGTCTTTTCGGCACAACTCAGGGTCCTTTTCTCAAGAAAATGATAAAGCAGATTGATTTGGAAAACCTAAGATCAAAAGTGAGCAAGGACATATTTGCATTATCTGGTATCTTAGGCGCCCTGGCCAATACTGATAAGGATATCACGAGAGATTTTGTTCGTAACAAATTGGGGATCCCTTATATTAAAAAGCTCTTTGCTGATTTAAAGGATGGGCCAGATTTTTTGGCTCGTAATTATGGCATGTGTTATGGAATGATTGCATTTGCTGATGATACTCTCACAAATGAACTATTAAGAATTATCAAAGATAGACTTAAAGATCTTCCAGGGGAATCGTTGGATGAGATGCCGGATTCGCCAAATCCCAGGTTGGTCGAAATTATGAATCTAATACGTGAAGCTGCTGATGAACAGAATAGATTTGGTCGTCATGATCCTGTTATAGATAAGTTGCTAGATACTGTTGAAGAAACAGTAATAGAGGAAATTCATGTGGCAAAAAGGGCGTTTCTTGATTTCAGTGGGGGAGACGTTCCTGAATCAGAAGCACTTGAAGAAGTAAGAAAAGGAATTGAAGAAGAGCTGCAAGGTTTGTTCGAGGGTTGGAACAGAGAATTCCTGGAAAGAACGCTTGCACGCTTTAACATAACCGCGCACTAGGCCAGAGCTGGTCTGTTTAGTCTTTTCGGCTTTGGTTTTTCGGCAGTATCTTGAGCTAGGAAAGTTTAGTGGCGTGCATACAGACCTTGAGACAACTGACTTTCGCCAATGATTCCTTACCTCTCATCTGTTCCAGCTCTTGACTAGGTCGGGATGCAGTAGGTGGCAAGGCAGACATTATCTTTGCACGGGAAATTATCGGATACGTGCATCGGGCGGGATAGGCGTGAGCTTTGCACTCTTGGGAGTTTCTATTATTTTGCCAATAATAGTAATTGGAAGCATAACCTTCTTGTTGTCATTTTTCGGCTTTGTTGCCGGTAGTAAGTTTGGACGCCTTTTGGGGAGAAAAGTAGAAATCGCAGGAGGTATTGTCCTAATCAGTATAGGGATAACAGGTCTTCACGAAACTCTAAACCCGCATAAATAAAGAGTTTCAGAGGACGTAAAAATGCGATTTCCTAAAATCTTGAAACCTTTGCTAGATGCGGATTTGCAAGGTTGTTCTTTCAAAAATACCTCAAAAAAGACCTATTTTTACCCCCCATTTTGGGGCATTTAGGAAGTTTTTACTTTTGTGAAACCCTCTCATGAGAATCTTGTTATTATTCATTATGAGAGAAAAATAGTTTCCTAAGTCCATCATTTTTGGTACTCTCCGGAAGGTATAATTTCACCGACCTTCACAAAAGGAGAGTACCGATGAAACAGATTTCTTTATTTAAACCAGAGGACTTGCCCTCACGTATTCTTTATAAGAAGCTCTTTGAGAATTTGCCTCATCTTAGCTGGGATCAGAAAGAAAGAGGAGGAAGGCCTCCTTTCTCCAGAGATTTTCTTCTTAAAACTCTCATCTATAAAGGCTTAAGAAGAATCTATAGTTTAACCGATATTGTCTTTGAGCTTAAGAATAACCCCTCGGTTCTGGCAGCTTGCACCGGGGATGCTTTCAAGAGAATCCCTTCAGTAGAGCGGATCTCCTCATTCTTGAGAAACACACCTAGTCAAAGACTGGCTAAAGTAAGAGATATCCTCGTAGATATTCTTATTCAAGAAGGAGCAATAACTGCTAAGATAGTAGCTTTAGATTCTTGTCCCATACCTGCTAATGTTAAAGAGAACAACCTCAAAACTTCTGTTAAAGATAGATTTGATAAGAACCGCAGACCCAAGGGAGACCCAGAGGCAGGTCTTGGAATAATGATTCACTATCCCAGGCCTTTCAAAAAAGAAATCTGCTACTTCTGGGGCTACAGGAATCACGTCATAGTTGATGCAGAGACAGAACTTTCTCTTTGGGAGAAAACTTTACCTGCAAATAAAAGTGAGATGCGTCAGGCTATACCTATGCTCAAAGAACTGATAAATAGACATCCCTCTCTAAAAATAGAAGTTGTATTAGGGGACGCTATGTACGATACAGAGGATATCTTAAAATTCATCATAAAAGAACTCAAAGCAAAAACTGGCATCCCTCGCAATCCCCGACGACAGGAGAAGAAAGAAGGATTCTATGTCAACAAGAATAACGTTTATTGCCCGGCAGGTATTGCTATGTTTAGAAAAGGGAAAATGACCGTAGCTGGTATCACCTATATTCAGTATGCTTGTCCCCTTTACTGGAGCAAGAAGATACAACAAAGATATCTTCTCTGTCCGGCAAATCATCCAAAATTTTTCAGCCAGAAAGGCTGTAATTACTTAATTCGGCTGACTCCCAGTATAAGAGAAGAAATTGACTATGGGAGCGAAGAGTTCAAATCCTTGTACAATAAGAGAACATCTGTAGAGAGATCTTTTTCTCGCTTGCTTAGTATTGCTATGCAGAATCCGACAACAGTTGGCTTGAACGCTACGCAGAATCATTGTACCATAGCTCATATTACTTCTTTGCTTGTAGCTTTAACTGCTTATCGAAGTGGACAGAAAGACAAGATCAGATTCATAAAGTCTTTTGTGCCCAACTTCTTAGATGACTCTCAGAAATCTTCTTTGAGAACACTAAATCTTCAAAAATGACACACTATCGAAAAAATGACTTTTGTGAAGCCCTATAGGGATAAAGATATTGAGGAAACATCATTAAAGCAAAGGGTCAGTCTGAAATAACCTGTGAGGAGGCGATATCATGTCACTCATACCAGCTTTTCAAATAGGCCTGTGGAATGCCTGGATTTTGATGCTTTTATGTCTCTTACCTGTTCCCCTGGTGGCTTTATTTCATAAAGGCGTATTTAAGAAAACAGATTCTATTCATGCTTCTATTCTTACTGGGAGGGAGAATAAGATTCTTATTTTCTCAAAGGTAGTTATGTTCTCCCTCTTTATCTACTCTATTTTCCTACCATTACCATTAGGGACGATATGGTTTTACATAGGTCTGCCTATTTGTTTATTGGGACTAATTTTGCAGACGGTTGCTTGGGTGAATGTGGCTACCAGCCCAGTTGATGAACCCATTACCAAAGGACTATATGGTTATTCCAGGCATCCTATGTATTTTACTTTACCCTTAATATTTATAGGTACAAGTATAGCTTCAGCTTCATGGCTTTTCTTATCACTTTCCATCATACTTACAATTACGCATTTCTATAATGCAATTCCCGAAGAACACGTATGCCTTGAGGTATATAGTAATGCATATGGTGAATATATGAAAAGGACGCCGAGATGGGTAGGGATGCCGAAATCGAGAAAAAGGTAAAAGAGTAGAGAATAAAAAAAGGTTAAGATTACGATACAATGATTCAAAAATCAAGACCTGACCCCACATAGGCAGTACATAACAAATTTTGAAAAATGGGAGGGCCCTTGAAAGAAAGAGGAGGTGATTTGAAATGGCAAGAATAGAGAGAATTAATACTATTAATGCCCCTGTGGAGAAAGTGTTTACCTATCTTAGTGATCCGATGAACGAGCTGGAATGGTTCCCGGGTATGATGGAAGTGAAGGATGTGACCGGAAAGGGAGTAGGCGGCCGTTATCGTTTTGTCTACAGATTGATTGGCCTGAGCCGAGAAGGCGAGAGCACATGCACGGAGTATATCCCTAACGAGAGGATAGTAACTCAGAGTAAAGGTGGTATTGTGAGCACCTGGACTTGGACCTTCAAATCCCAGAATGGGGGAACCGAACTCTCCGTTGTGATAGACTATACTATTCCCATACCCGTACTGGGCAAAGTAGTTGAAGCCGTGGCAGTGAAGTGGCTTGAGCGAGAGGCGGACATGGCTAAGGCCAACATCAAGGCAAGAATGGAGGCCTAGAGCAACAAGTAGAAAGACGATGAGAAGATGCGAGAGAAGAGGAGGTGAGAAAACAATTCCAAAGAAGAAACCAATAGGGGAATCAAGAGACTGAGAAAAAGGCAAGACTAAACAGGAGGAAAAAAAATGGAATCTAAGGCACTTAAGACTGGCTCGATAGTGATGGTAGTGATGGCGGTGTATGGACTCATTCTTGGGTTGATCTGGCTCTTCGCGGCCGAAGCCCTAACCACACCCGTTTTTGACTCATTCACCGGACAGACCTGGTCTGATTTTGTCACCGCCAATTCCAAGGCAGCGGACCTGTGGGTAATGAACAACAGACTCACGGTGGCAATGGCTTTGGCAGTATCCATCATTGGTATTTTGATGGCATTCACCAGCTACCGCAAGGGTGAGAAGTGGAGCTGGTTTGCTTTTCTGGTGTCGGGTATCATAGTCTGGGGCAGCAATGTGGCTTATTACATTGCTCTGGGATCTTCAATGAACACGGTAATGATGCTAATTGGCCTGGTGCTTCTTGTTATTGGACTAGCCATTCCCGCCGGGGCCATTCTGGGTGCAAAGGCGGACAAGAAATAAGAGATTTAGGTTCTTTGCCATCAATATGCCCTTCCCTCACATACGCACATCCTAATGAGGGAAGGGCCTCTTTTGAGCATCCTGCCAAGAAAAGCGAGACCAACATGAGCATTAATAAGGGGAAAACAAGGAGGTTTAAAATTATGCGGCCTGACAAAAAACGATTTTCCTATGGTCTTCTTTTAGGGGGTAGAACGATGATTCCAAAAGCTGGCAAAACCGGATCAATTACCGCAAGGACCACAAGCATAATCATTTTCGTCTTCATCATGCTCATCTTAGTATTTAGTATTGAAACACCCATTGCTTTTTGCCAAACCCCTGGTGAAGACAAAGAAACAGAGGCTGAATGGTACGATGGCTTCATCTTCCAAGATGCCAGTTTTGCAACACGGCTGACCAGGGCTTTATCCTGGACCTATGTGCAAAGCGCTGATATTGGTGAAGTAATCAAGACCGCCCGGCGAATCAAGGACGGTGATATTTATTCATGGTATGATGAATGGTACAAGGAGGCTAATCGGATCCTTGGCCTGGCAGAAAAATGGGAGAAGGAAGGACACGCAACATCCGCAAGCGAAGCCTATTTCAGGGCCACTACATATTTCCAATCAGCCGGTTTTTACATGGTCGCCCCTAAGGACAGGGACAGGGCCAGAGATTGCAGGAAACGTAGCAGGGCCACTTTCTTGAAGGCTATCGAGGCCTATCCAAATATTAGCTACGTAGAAGTCCCCTATGGTGATGTAGTGATACCCGGATACTTGGCTAAGTCCGAAAAAGGGGCAGGATTCCTCCACATGGCTATCCTTGTCGATTTCGATGGTAAAGTTGAGCAACTTCGCTCGAAGGGGTTTACAGTCCACGTGGAAGAATCTGTCGATCCTTTCCCGGGATGCACTTTGCTTAGAGAAGCTTACGTTCTGCCGAAAGATGCTTCCCGCGGAGTCTTGATAGACCTAATGGACGCAGAGAATTTCCCGGTATCCCTGGGCGGTCTGGCACCGGAGTAGAAAGCGGATAAAAAGTAAGAGCTGTCACACATGCAGCGCACAGTGTTCAACGCATCAATAATAAGATTGTTGCTCCTCGGGGGCTGCAAGCGCATGAATAAGAAGGATAGTTCGGCTCCGGTGGTGCCAAAGTTCTGGACCCTCGCCGGTTCTCCCGAGGCTATCGTTTCGTTGACTCTAACTTAATAAGTGACTATAGTTAGTGGGTCATATCAATTAGATAAAGGGAGGTTCACATGAAGTGTTTTGGCACATTTTGTTTCGTCTCTTTGCTGACCTTTTGCCTAGCTTTGGGGGCAATCGGTAGTGACAAAAAGGCTACGGACTACTCAGCAACTATCGAGCAGACAACGGCGTTCATCGAGCGGAGGATGCGGGAAGATCAGGTTACCGGCCTATCAATAGCCCTGGTCGACGGCCAGGATGTAGTCTGGGCCAAAGGGTTCGGTTATGCTGACAAGGAAAACGATGTCAAAGCTACCGCTGAGACCATCTACGAGATCGGTTCCATTTCCAAGACAATCACGGCCATGGCCATAATGCGGCTGCAGGAACAGGGGCTCATCAATATTGACTGTCCCCTGACCGAATACCTGCCTGAATTTTTCATCCAGCCGCCATTGGGTTTTCCTCCGGACTCGGACAAACCAATCACCATCCGGACGATGCTTACGCATCACTCAGGCATTCCCGGCGACCTTTTTAATGGGGGGTTCACCCTCAAGCCCAGAACCGACTACAATGCCTGGGTGCTTAAATACCTGCGAGGCGAATATGCCTGTTATCCTCCTGACTTTATCTGGGCTTACTCAAACACCGCTTTTTCCCTCTTGGGTGAGGTAATTTCCAGGGTTTCGGGTCAGAGTTTCCAAGAGTACACCGACGGTCTTTTCCAGAAAATGGGGATGCATCATTCCTCGTATTTTGACAAGCCTGCTTTTAAAGAAAACCTGGCTCGCGGGTATTTCCAGGAAGAACCGCTGGAACGGTTCTATGACAACATATGGGCGGCGGGAAGCGTCCTATCAAACGTCACGGACATGGCGAACTATATCAAGATGGTTCTTGGTCAGGGCCGAGTCGATGGAGTGCGAATTCTGAAGCCGGAGACCCTGGCAGAAATGCTTACTGCGCAGAACGAAGATGTACCTCTTGACTTAGATCTCCGGCAGGGATTGAGCTGGGTGCTGATGGATCGTCAGTTTGACGACGCCGGCCGCGTATGCCACCATACCGGAAGTACGCACGGTTTTTTAAGTCACATCGAAATCCTTCCCGACCATCAAATCGGTGTGGTGGTCCTGAGCAATACGCAAAAAGCAACAATTGCCATTGAAGCAGCCCGAATGACGCTTAAGCTGGCATTAAGGGACAAGACCGGTATAGACCTTGCGGAGCCGCCTGGGCCGGCTCACTCACCCTATGGCACTTGGGCCAAGGAAAAGCTCGAGGCACTGGCTGGGATTTACGCCACGGAAGCCGGCTATGATATGATCAAGGCTGTGCCCGGCGGTTTGGAGTGGTGGTCGAGCTACGGAGAAGAGACACGGAAATTATTGCCTTTGGAAAATGGCTGGTTTGCTCTCCCAGATTCCCAGGAACTCCAGGTCGAGTTCAGCACGATCTCCGGGCGGGACGTAATGATCCTTCACGAAGATGCTCTGTTCGGCCTGGTGGGAAGATCCCTTTGGGCAGAAAGATACGAACCCGTGTCTGTGCCCGCTGCTTGGTTGAAGCGGCTCGGGAAATACGAGGTATCCAATTTGTATCCCGACGACTGCTTGAGGTACCTCCCGGAAAAGGTGCAGGATTTGAGCCGCTCCGTGGAACTAGCCGTGAAAGACGGAATACTTGTGCTGGGCTGCACAATTCAAGGCAACTCGTTGTTACTGGTTTTGGAGCCAATCAACGATACTGTGGCCAAGATCTGCGCATTGGGTAGAGACAAGGGTGGCGCGGTGCAGGTCGTGACGGTTGACGGGGAAGAACAGATTCAGCTTTGGGGAAGCCTGTATAAGAAGTCATCATTTAAGAGGAATAAGCGGTCAGCCCTTTAGGTGGAAGTTAATGTGAAAATCTCTATTTATTAGGATGTTACATAAATATTTCTGCTCTAACCCATCGCTTCAGCCGACGCGGTTCCCGCGCGGCTGAGCATTTTCGCTAGATGACTAAGTGAAAAGGAGGTTCACATGAAGTATTTTGGCACATTTTGTTTCGTCTCTTTGCTGGCCTTTTGCCTAGCTCTGGGGGTAATCGGTGGCTGCAAAAAGGCCGCGGGCTACTCGACAACCATCGAGCAGATCACTGCTCTCATTGAGCAGAGGATGCAAGAGAATCAGGTCACCGGCCTGTCAATAGCCCTGGTCGACGGCCAGGATGTAGTCTGGGCCAAAGGGTTCGGTTATGCTGACAAGGAAAACGATGTCAAAGCTACCACTGAGACCATCTACGAGATTGGCTCAGTCTCCAAGACAATCACGGCAGCGGCGGTGATGCACGCACAAGACAAAGGACTGCTTGATATCGACCATCCCTTGACCGAGTATCTGCCCGAGTTCTCGATCCTCCCACCTTTGGGTTTTGACCGGGAGCCGGACAACCCGATAACCATCGGGACGATGCTCACCCACCATTCAGGCATACCCGGCAACTTCCTGAGCGGCGACTTAACTCTCAATCCCAGGACCGACTACACTGCCTGGCTGCTTGACTACTTCGACACTGACTACGCCTGCTTCCCCCCCAACTTTGTCTACGCCTACTCCAATAACGCTTACTGCCTGCTGGCGGATGTAGTGGCAGCAGCCTCTGGTCAGAGTTGGGAGGAATATACCGACAACATGTTTGAGACCATGGGCATGGAGCACACCTCGTATTACCTTCACAAGCCTTTTCTGATGGAGAACCGTGCCCGTGGCTATTTCAACGGCGAGCCGCTCGAACACTTCTACAACAGTCATGTGGGAGCGGGGTCCGTTTACTCCAATGTCTCGGAAATGGCCAACTATATCAAGATGGTTCTCGGCCAGGGTCAGGGTGAGGGCAACCGGGTCCTGCGCCCGAAGACTTTCGATGAAATGCTTAAGCCGCAAGACCTGGGCGTACCCCTGGATGCCTCAAACAGCCTCCGGTTGGGCCTGGGTTGGGTACTGACCGATCCTGAGCTCGATTATGCCGGCCGGATCTGGCAGTTTACCGGTGCCACCATCGGCTTCACCAGTCATGCGGAAATACTGCTTGATCATCAACTGGGTGTCATTGTTTCGACGAATTCTGACCAGCAAAATGCAATGAGAGTTGCACCCAAAGTGGGCAGAGAGACTCTAAAACTGGCCCTAAAGGACAAGGCCGGCATCGAACCGGCTAAGCCTTCCGGACCGGCCCGCTCTCCGTATGCCAGTTGGCCAAAGGAGAAGCTCAATGCTTTGGCCGGGATCTATGTCACAGGACAAGGCTATGACATCATCAATGCCGTTCCCGGAGGACTTGAGTGGACGGTAACTGGAGGCGCGCCGCAGAAACTTGTCCCCTTAAAGAACGGATGCTTTGCCGCACCTGACTCCCAGGAGCTCCAGGTGGAGTTTGCCAGGATTTCCGGACGGGACGTGATGATATTGCATGGCAAGAGCGTGTATGGGATGTCTTCATTTTCGAATCTCTTCGGCGAAAGATACGATCCGGTCAAAACGCCCGCCGCGTGGCGCAACCGGCTGGGGAAATATGAGATAACCAATCTGTACCCGGATGACTGCTCTAGATTTCTCCCCGAAGAGCTACACATGGTGGCCCACTCCATCGATCTAGCCGAGAGGGACGGGATGCTGGTCATTGAATATCCGCTGCAAGGCGCGTCGATTTGGCTGGTCATAGAGCCGTTCAGCGACACGGTGGCCTTGATTCGTGGATTGGGCGATGACAGAGGCGGCGCGGTGCAGATTGTCGTTGTGAATGGGCAAGAGCAGTTACAGATCTGGGGAAGCCTGTATAAGAAGTCATGATTTGAGAGGGATAAGCGGTCAGCCCTTTAGTTGGGAGTTAATCTGAAAATCTCTATTTATCAAGATGTTACATAAATATTTCTGCTCTAACAAGTCGCTCAACCCGACCCGTGGTGCGCAGTACGCGCAAAATTGCGGACCGGAGCAGTAAAATGGACAGGTTGGGCAATTGAGGTTACAACCACGAGCGGGTTAGCTTTTTCATTAGATGACTAAGTGAAAAGGAGGATTCAATCATGAAGTATTTTGGTAGATTTTGTTTCGTCTCTTTGCTGGTCTTTTGCCTAGCTCTGGGGGTAATCGGTGGCTGCAAGAAGGCCGCGGGCTACTCGACAACCATCGAGCAAATCACTGCTCTCATTGAGCAGAGGATGCAAGAGAATCAGGTCACCGGCCTGTCAATAGCCCTGGTTGACGGCCAGGATGTAGTCTGGGCCAAAGGGTTCGGTTATGCTGACAAGGAAAACGATATCAAAGCTACCACTGAGACCATCTACGAGATTGGCTCAGTCTCCAAGACAATCACGGCAACGGCGGTGATGCAGCTACACGAGCAAGGACAGTTGGATATTGACCGGCCTTTGACCGACTATCTCCCTGAATTTTCCATCCAGCCGCCTTTGCGGTCTGGTCCGACACCTGCCGGTCCAATAACAATACGAACAATGCTTACGCATCACTCAGGCATTCCCGGCGACCTACTAAATGGCGCGTTCGCCCTCGAGCTTGATCCTGACTATAATGAACGGCTGTTAAACGATCTGCATCATGAACACGCGTATTATCCCCCCAACTTTATCTACGCCTACTCCAATTCCGCTGTCTCCCTGTTGGGGGAGGTGGTGGCAAAGGTTTCAGGTCAGAGTTTTAAGGAGTACACCGATAGGCTATTTGAAGACATGGGGATGCACCATTCCTCGTTTTTCCTCAACAAGCGGTCTCTCGAGGAGAATTTGTCCCAGGGGTATTTCAAGGAGCAGGCGGTTGACCACTTCTACATCAATATTCCCGCGGCAGGGTCGATTCTCTCCAATGTCTCAGATATGGCAGAGTATATCAAGATGGTCCTGGCTGGCGGTCAGTCTGCAAACGGATCGGTACTACGGCCCGAGACACTGGCGGAAATGCTTACTCGCCAAAGCGAGGGCATACCTCTTGATTTCAGCTGGAGTCAGGGGTTGATATGGGTATTGGGTGATCCGGAACTCGACTACGCTGGCCGGCTATGCTGGCATAGTGGCGCTAGCATCGTTTTCCGCAGCCATCTGGAAATACTCCTTGATCATCAACTGGGAGTGGTGGTCCTGTCCAATTCCGGTACCGCAGGTGTTGTTGTACAGGAAATAGCCCAGCAGGCCTTGAAACTGGCTTTGAAGGAAAAGACCGGCATCGAGCCGGTCGAGCCGCCGGGGCCGCCTTACTCCTCCCAAACCACCTGGCCGCAGAAGGAACTTGAGGCTCTGGCCGGGATCTATGTGACGCGTGGCGGCTATGACATCGTCAAAGCAATGCCCGGGGCGCTGGAGTGGACAGGTAGCACAGGAACAACACAGAGACTAGTACCTCTGGAGAACGGCCGGTTTGCCTCGCCCAACTCCCAGGAGTCTCAGATTGAATTCAGTGAGGTTTCTGAACGGGACGTAATGATTGGGCACCGTACGCGGACAGGTTTGGTGGGTGAAAGATACCAACCGGTGCCCCTATCACCAGTTTGGCGCGACCGGCTGGGAAAATACGAAATCTCCAACCTGGACCCCCTGGACTGCTCGAGGTTTGTTCCAGAAGAGCTACACATAGTTAGCCTCTCCATTGAGCTGGTTGAAAGAGACGGAATGTTGATCATCGAATATACAATTCAAGGCCCGCCGGGTAGGCTGGTCATCGAGCCGCTCGGTGATACTCTGGGCGTCATTCGTGGATTGGGCAATGACAGAGGTGGTGCGGTGCAGGTCGTGACGGTTGACGGGGAAGAACAGATTCAGCTTTGGGGAAGCCTGTATAAGAAGTCATGATTTAAGAGGGATAAGCGGTCAGCCCTTTAGGTGGGAGTTAATGCGAAAATCTCTATTTATCAGGATGTTATATAAATATTTCTGCTCTAACCCGTCGTTCCAGCCGAGGCGGTTCCCGCTCGGCTGAACATTTTCGTTAGGTGTTTTGAAATTAATGAGATGAAATTGAATTGACACAAAAATCTATATATTCCGGGAGGCATAAATGAAGATCGGGAAAGAAAACGTTTATTTGTTAAGTTTTGTACTTTCATTTTTCCTTTTCGCCTTTACTCAGGCTGTTACAGCCCAGACAAATGATG
>NJBQ01000038.1 GCA_005223095.1 Candidatus Aerophobetes bacterium Ae_b3a | reverse complement strand
ATAGCAGGGACGCCCATCTAGTGTGCCAAGATACTGCTTTCGTATTGGTTGTAGGTTTAGCGATTCCAAATGAGTGGCGCACGGGATAGCAACGGCTTTATCCCTCAATTCAATGAGGAGCTTATCACCACGAAACACAAACCACCACGCAGGTGCAGTCTTTTTTGATGATGTCACCACCGCTGGTACAAAACTCATAGGAAATCCTTTATATATTCAGTACTAAGGGAAAATTTTGCATGCAAAAGGGAGGGTTTTCACCTGCGAACTTCACTTCGGTGTCTTCTTTAACCAAATATTCGCTGCCTCTGGTACTTCGCCTCTTGGAACAAGCGCAATGGCATCGTTTGGACATGCTGCCCGACACACACCACATCCGAAGCACCTAGCCGGATCAATATAGACTTTAGAAAGTGTAGACGAGTAGAACTTGGCGCCAAACTGACATTGACTCATACAGGACTTACAGCCCCTGCAGAACTCCCAGTCTGTTTGGAAAATGTATTCTGCCCGGAAGAAACGAGGGACCTCTTCATTCTCAATATATCTTGTGTACTGGAGGCAATCGCGAACAGTTACATAAGGTGTCAACATAAGGGGCTATATCTGTCCAAATAGTATGTATCAGTCCTTTTTCTGGCGGACGCAATTGCAACCAATTCGAACCATTGGTGAAATAACCGCCCATATCAAGATACTACCTATTCACCAACCCTATGTATATCAAAAGTTATCCCAAAAAGCAACCCAACTGCGTCTGCTCGGAATGACCTATGGGAAAATAGTCAGGAGTTTACACATCAATAGGAAAACTGCCATAAAAGCTTGCAAATATCAAGTGTACGCACTTTCCGCATGGACTGAATATCTACCTCAAGCCCACATCCGCGCAGCGTCGCCGCGACTGCCTCGGCAACTTCCTGCCTTGAGCCGTAACGTGTTGCATATCCTACCAAAACCGAAGCTGACATAGTTATCTTCTTTTAAGATTGTTGGGGGAGCGTCTTTTTTTCGAGACGCCCTAGCTGAAAGAGCCTTCGGGCAATCAGGATGTACCATATCAGCAAAAGTAAGCAGGAGGCAAGTGCGAGGAAGAGGAGGAGCAGAACTGCCGCTGGCACAAAGGCTACTCTGAAGTAATCGGTTAATGAGAGTGCACTTGCAAGAATCCCCACATAAGCGGTTACTTTGCTGAAGATATTGCTCCTTAGCATGACAGCTGAGACTATCAGACCGGCAACGGACACGAGGAGAAACCCCATGTTGAAACCCTCGACAGCGCGCTGGTTCGTATTAGCAAGCATCGCCTGCCCTGCTGCCAAAAACAGAGATCTCTGTGCGTCTGTTGTCGCAGCCGCGTATTGGTCGCTGAGGGAAAGCATGGAGAAGGGATTATTCGTTGCGAGGAAGACAGTTATCCCAATGATAGCAAGGGTCGTAGCGAGTGCCATATAACTTTCATTGGCTCGTCTGAGGGCAGCGTAGAGGGCGAGAAACAGCGGGACAAAAAGAGCATAGACAGGAATTTCCAAGAGATAAAGGTCGAGGAGTCCAATGAGCCTATTGCTCTGAAATAGCGTGAAGTAGCCGATTGCTGTGCTAGGTAGCGGATAAGCGGTCATGACGATAATCTCGATTGGAAGTAACACTGCTACGATCAGGGCAGCCGCGCCGCCGACTTTGTAGAGACCTTTCCACTGAGAATCTGCAGTTTCGGCATCAGTAACATGATTTAATTTCAATTGCGACATTTAATTCTCCTCCTTATTCTTTTTTTTGGTGATTTTTTATAAACAGTTCCGTCGGGAATGGTTTGCAATGCCCAGGACAAACGGTATTTATTTTTGAACTTTTCGGTTTTAAGGTTTTCTCACCCTTCCTTTTTGTCTTTCTTAGGCACAGCATTTCAGATAACGTTTCCCAGATTGGCCAAGCCGCGTAGCGGTTTTGGCGAACGCAGTGAGCCGTTAATCTGGTGTTAACCGAAGTTGACGCGCTACTAGCTCGCTCCAGAGTATCTCTGGATGTTTTTCAACTGCATTAAGGCTTTCGCCCATAAGCAAGGATGACATCCCCTGTGATGTGCGTCACTCCCTTGCGTTCGAAGTAGTCGCGGGTCTTCTGAGAGTCTTCTGCTATCTTCTCTGGTGGAAATTTGGCGTACCACCATGATGCTGAGGTAGCAACAAAGAAGTCGTACGCTTTACCTCCGGTCTCAAAGCCATGCTGCCAAGTGAGCCGGCAAGTTCGGACATCAACTAGACCTGCTTGCGCTAACATATGCCGAATCTCTGTTTCTTTCCGTGGCCAGAACTCTATGCGGTAGCCTAGAACATAACGCTTTGAAATGGCTCTGAAAGCCGCATCATTTGCCTCCATGTAATGGTCCTGGCCGTGAGTCGAGAGAGCAAGAGTGCCGCCGGGCCGGAGCCCCCGAGCCATCTCAGTCACTGTCTTTTTCTGGTCTGGCACTAGTCCTAACACCATCCCTGAGACGACTGCGTCAAAACTGTTGTCGTCGAAAGGCAGGGACTCGGCATCGAGCTGCCGGAAATCTACCCGATTCGCGCTGTAGCCCTGTGCGGTTGCCTTTGTTCGACACTGGTCCAGCATGTACTCCGCCAAACACCTTCACTGCCCCCTGCTCCAGGGCAAGGAAGGACAAAATGCCCGTGCCACAACCTACGTCCAGCACTTCCTTGCCCCGAAGATCGACTCTCTTAAGGAGTTCTCTCGCTATCTTAGTATAATGTTCCAATCCTAGGTCATCGTACCGAGTCACATGTTCAGTGCAAGCACCTTCGTAACCTAGCTTCATACGCTGCTTCATAGCTGCGGTATCCCTGGCATTACCGCTAATCCAGGCCAGAGCGTTGCTGATATTTACCATCAACTTCATCGACAGCGAAAGCTTTCCGGTCCAAAAAACTGTTGGCATGATCTTAACCCCTTTGCGGCCCAGTGGCACACTGTTCGAATTCCTCAAGGCCATGTCACAACAAGGCCGCATCAATTTTGCTTAACTTAAGATAACCGAACTACTTCGTTTATACTCCTAGATTGGCATATTTTGCGAAGTACTTCGTTGCTGGTTTTTTGAGGACCTTGGCGATTTTGATTAAGGTTTTTATAGATGGTAACGATGCTCCAGTTTCATACCGAGAGTTTCTTTTTTTTCCTTGGCATTAATTTTTTCGGCAAGTTGAGTTTGGGTTAGGTCGAGTTCTATGCAGGTTAATTTGATTTTTTTCTCTAATCTCTCTGTATCCATATGTGTCCTCATTATAGAAAACAGGAGAATGTTTGAGAAAATATCCCTTGCCCGGATGCGCTCGACTCGGCTTCGAATCCCAGTGGATATCAAAAGCTGGCGGACGCAATTGCAACCAATTCGAACTTCTGGCGAAATACCCGCCCATATCAAGATACTACCTATTCACCAACCCTATGTATATCAAAAACTATCCAAAAAAGCAACCCAACTCCGTCTTTTGGGAATGACCTATGGGCAAATAGCCAGAAGTTTACACATCAATAAGAAAACTGGCATAAAAGCTTGTAACTATGAAAGGAGGCAAATCAATGTTCTGGCCAGACATTTTCCTGTCATTGCGAGCCTTCCGAAGGTAGGCGTGGCAATCTCATTCACCCAAAGGAGAGATATATCTGGGTTCAAGTTCGCATCTTACACGAAACTGAAGAAGCTATATTAGTTGACAACGGCATGAAAATCTGGATTCCAAAGTCACAGATATACGGAATAAGACTAAGAAACAATACCTTTAAGATCTACGTCAAAGAAAGCACTGTTGGATAGTACTTCGGGCTTCATTCAGGACGTTCTACTCCAATAGTTACGGTTTTAACTTCTAATCGTTTTTACGCACAACATAATCGGAATACACGCAGTGTCCGAACACAATTAGGGCATTGAGCGCAGCAACTTGTATTCCGTGTTAGAAGCAGTGCGGCCCTTTTCTTGGTCACATTCTAACATAATAATTGGACCGATTCTAGGGGTCAGGTCACTACGAGCGACAGATAGTTTCCTCATACGTGGACAAGCCATTTATCATCCAAGGACTTTCATATAGTAGTCACTGTCGGATACTCCCCTCCCTAATAAATCCTACCAGAAACGTTATGATGAATAAGTCTCAGTCTTCTTATTTGTCTTCTTTTCTTTTCACTCTTGGTGATCGGTCCCTTTAGCAGTACTCCCCTTATACTATTCCTTCAACCGTCGCACTAAATCAATAGAATCACGACGCAGTTCCTTTGGCGTGGGCATCCGGTTTATCCGCATCAGTTCTGCAGCAGCGGCAACCATCACGTCTTGGCCACAGCCTGCCACCGCCAACACTTCTCCCTGCTTTACGTAGAAGGCAACGAACTTTCGTGTTGAAGTACTGCCTTGAAAGATAATCTCGTTCCAATCCTTCACGTATCCAACATAGCGCAGGCTAACTCCGAATTGCGTGGTCCAGAAGAATGGCATACTATAGAATTGTGCTTCTTGTCCTGCCATATTCTTGGCGGCAATACGGCCATGTTGTTGGGCTAGTCGCCAGTGTTCCATTCTAATACGTTCATCAGTACGCCAGTCAATGAAATTCGCGATGTCGCCGGCAGCGTACAGGTCTTCGGTGACGCGCAGGTGTCTGTCTACCGACACGCTCCCGTCAGTGTTTAACTTAACACCGTTAAGGAATTTCGTGGCTGGCTGGACTCCAATACCTAATAAAACAAAATCAGTTTGCAGCCGGTCTCCATTTTTCAGGATGACGCTCTGTACCTTGTCAGCTCCCTCAAATCGGGTTACCTCAGTGCCTAACTTGAAAGATACATTGTTCTTTTCATGGATCTTTTTATACATTCGCCCGATCTCCTCTCCCAAGATTCGATCAAATGGAACCGATTCAGGGGCTACAATCGTAACTGACAGACCACATTGAGTAAGACTGGCAGCAGCTTCCATCCCAATAAAACTGGCCCCAATCACAACAGCACGTGATGCTTTATCTGCCATAGCCTTAATTTGATTCGCATCATCAAGACTCCTGAGCACAAGAATACCCGGTAATTCAGCTCCAGGCACCTCAAGACGTCGCGGTATACCACCAGAAGCCAGCAGTAGTCTATCATAATTCAACGAAGAACGGTCTCGGAAGAGGACGGTCTTACCAGAAGGATTTACATGAACTACTTCACTCTCCGTTAGAATTTCGATGTCATGGTCGCCATAGAATCGCTTTGGTCGTAATGTCGGAGTATTCGATTGATTAGTCTTTAAATACAGTTTATTTAATTGAGGGCGATCGTAGGGAAAATGCCTCTCCCGGGTTACCATTACCACACGGCCTTGAAATCCCACCTGCCTAAGCGTCTCAGCAGCAACATGTCCTGCGGCGCCCGCCCCGATAATAACGAAACTGCGACCGTCTTTCTCTGGATTATGTCTTGCCATGGGGGCAGTGCGCCAATCATTAATACCTCCTGGCAGACTTACGATGATGTTTCCCTCTTCTACTCTCAAGTCAAAATGAGGCAAAGCATCCAAGGCCGGAGGTTCTTCAATGTTCCCGCTAAGAACATCAAAGCAGGCTTGATGTAAGGGGCAACGTACCCGGTGCCCGTGTAGTATCCCTTTCACCAAGGATGCGCCGTAATGGCTACACTTGGCTCCAACGGCGTGAACTTTTCCATTTATACGGACAAGTAAGATACTCTTTTCCCCGATGTTAACCTCTTTCATTTCACCGTCCTGCAAATCATTCATTCTGGCAATAATTTTTTCCTTTTTTCGACTAAAAGCCATCCGAGTCTCCTTCCGGTATCTTGATATACTGGCTATCTCTTTTCCTGTTGTTCTCTTCTGACTCCAGATTTCTCGATCCCACAAGCCTTATTGAATAAAGGTGTGTTCTTTGTGTTTTTCCCAGATGGTAGTAGCCAGATCATCCAAGGCCTTGAACTCAGCTTCCTTGGGTAATCCTCTCGAGAGTACAGGCTCAAATACCTCTACTTTTAGATTTGAAATTAGCGCAAGGGTTTGCTCTATGGCTCTGCTACCCCAGCCATAGGAGGCAATAATAGAGGCAAATTTCAATTTAGGCCTTAAGATATTCGCTAGATAGGCAGCGCAAAAAACTTTGGGATGTGGACCGACATGAACTGTAGGTGTCGCGATAACCATAGTGGCAGCATCCACCAGGCTTATGGCAAGTTTCCCGATATCCGTAACTGTCAAATCAAATTGGTATACGGTTATCCCCTTTTCAGTCAACGCACTCAGCAGGTACTCCACCATCTTCTTGGTGCTTTGGTGCATCGAAATGTAAGGAAGTACCACCACGTTCCTGGAATAATCTGAGATCCAATCCCGATATGCGTCAACAATGAATGCTGGATTACTATAGATAGGACCGTGACTGGGTGCGATAAGGTCGATTTTTTTCTTCATTATTTTTTCCATATTCTTCCTGATAGCCATACGGAAGGGCATCATAATCTCCGCATAGTATCTTTTAGCTGATTCGTAAACACGGGCTTCATCGGTTACGTACAGATCCGTGGTAGCCAGATGCGAACCGAAAAGATCGCAGCTGAAAAGGATATTGTCTTCTCTAAGATAGGTTACCATGGTCTCAGGCCAGTGAACCCAGGGCGCGTATAAGAACTGGAGAGTCTTATTGCCTAGTGAGAGAGTCTCTCCATCATCCACAGTAATGAACTTTCTCTCTGGAATACATAAAAGATCCATAAGCATTCCCTTCCCTTTGGGAGTAGTGATAACCTTTGCGCCCTTGTATTTTTCAAGAACGCAGGGGATAGTCCCAGAATGATCCTGTTCAGCATGATGAGAGACGACATAGTCAATGCTGCCAATGCCCTCTAGTTGAGACATGAGAATACTGGACATTGACGGGTCAACAGTGTCTAGTAAAACCGTTTTCTCGCTTCCTTTAATCAGGTAGGCATTGTAACTTGTTCCATCGGGAAGCGGTATCAGGGAATCGAACAATCGTCGATCCCAGTCAACCACTCCTACCCAGTGAATATCTTCTTTTATCACTCTCATTTTCATAGCCTTATCTCCTTGACTTCTGCTTAGTGACCGTTTTATCTCCGATTATGGCCAATTTAGCAGTGATTACCTCCAAGACAACCTTCTGCATCCTTAACTCCCAAATCAGCAATCTCTACCAATAATCCAGTCCTGGCTGCCACTTATATAAGCCCTTGCTCAGCCTGTTTTGTACCATTCCAGGTGGCCATCACTGGCAATGGGGGCGATTTTTTCTAGAAGAGTATTTCTTTTATCCTCTGAAAGAGGCCTCCAGCTTCTCACGATCTTAAGATTTTGGGCAAGAACTTCGAGCGAGTCTATTCCGCTCACTAGAGTATCAATGGGTAAGGAAAGAACGTAAGTAATGGCCTCCTCAGGCGATATTTCGGTCTTCAGCATTTGGCCATCGGCAAGACTCTTCATTCCGATAATCCCTATCCCTCGTTTCCGGGCAACGGGTAGAATCTGTTTAGTAAAGCTACGAAAGTGGGCATCCAAAAGATTCGACTGTGGTAAACAAAAGGCCCAGCAGCAACATAAACAGGATAACACCTGAGGTCATAATCAGGCCAAATAGGGCAATGGTTAGGCGGTGCGATTCTCTTTTGGCGAACAGTTGATTTGCAAGAGAGGCCACAAAGGCGAGGTACAGCGGCAGTACACAAACCGCTCCCAAGGGTGTCAGTAAGCCTAATAGGAATGGTGTCGAAACGTTGGACACGAGGTCAATTGACATTCTTACAACCCTTCTCAATCTCTGAAACCAACGCTTCGGCGGATTTGACTCCGCCTGGAAGGAGCCTTACCGACTGGTCCTCACAAATGAGTATGACTGGCGAGAGCGGAGCACTCAAAATGGCCAATCCCACCTCATCTATTAGGGCCTTGGTCAGCTCAGGAGGAGATATGGCAAAGTACCAGTCCAAACCGTGTTCCTCTATATGTTTTCTGACTTTAGCCTCGCCTTCATTGGGGTCCATATTTAAGGAAATGCGAACTACGGTATCTCCCCCTTTCTCTTTGAGCTTTTGCATTTCCTTTTGCTGGCTCAAACATGTTGGGCACCACACAGCAAAAACCTCCAATAAGATAGGCCTGCCCTTGAAATCACTCACTTTGAACTGTTCTCCTGTTCTAACGTCCTTCAATTCTATATCCATCCAGGCTTGGGCGGATTCAACCTCCTCTTTTCCCAAGGTCAGTTTGGCCTGTCTATTGAGGATGTTGTGCTTTCTATTAAAGGAATCAGAGGTAGCCATTGCCCAGATGAAATTGAGCGTCTGTCCGGGAATAAGAACTTTGTCGTATCTATCACCAGTATCCATCTTTCGCTTGAATTCGATGATGGTGTAGCCGTCCTTCTCACTTCCCTCAAACTCAATGATATCATTGGTGCCTCCCAGCTCCTCATCGGGAGGATGGGGCCCGGTGCTTCCTGTTGAATAAAGATCCAGCAGCGTAGCTTGCCCATCCTCAACCCAGCCAAAGATCATGTCAGCATCTCTCATACGAGAAGTAGGCTCAAAGCCGATGGCGATCCATCCCGTAGTCTTGGCCTTCAGTGCCATGTAGAGAAACTCATGGTCGTTTTTCCAGTAAACAACAAAACTATCCTCCTCAAGGGAAAGGTTCTGAGGGTATTCTTGTTCTTCAACGATGCCATCAATCTTTGGCTGAGAAGATCCTGAGCTTACTTGCGCTGGAGCTGCTGACTGAGAGAACTCCTCTGTCTCCTGCGCGGCAGAGAACCAAAAAGCGAACACGACCCCAACTATGATTATAATCCCTGCTTTGAAGCATATCTTGGCCATGGCGTAATACAAGGAGTAGAGCAAGCTCCTTATTGAGGAATTACCTCGCTTCACATTATGTAGGTTATTCATAGTTCTTCTCCTTAGTTTCATACGTTTATCTGGCACTCTTTCCAGAGGCAAGACGAACCAACAAGATTCTCACATTTCTAACAGCTTCTTTTCGGAACCTCTAGTACAATAATAGTCGTGTTTGAGTCCCATTTCACCGGTTACCGGACACCCTGGGCAAATACAACCCTTTTGCTCGGTTATGCAACTACTCTTGCCAATGGCGGACAAGCAGAATCCACCTTTTTCGCCGCATTCTATCCAACTTGGGCATTGAGGACAGATGCACATATTAAGGAATTCTTCGCTTCGTTGCCGTGTATCGTTGAGACTCAGCTTGTACGTTCTTCGTTTTATGTAGAGCAGTGCTACTGTCAAAGCATGCGTGCTTGCAATGATCAGAGTGAATACTGCCACTATCCTATGATGCACAAAGCTCAGTCCAAGTATGCCATAGATGAGACTAAGTACCAGCAGCCCATAGGCTGTTAGTCCTAGTGGTCTAACAAACTTGTACAGCCGAATTCTTGCTAACCTGGATTTAGGCTTGTTCTTCACGCTTATTCTCCCGCGTTTGTCTAATATCTCCCACTCATTTGTCGCTGTCGACAGTTCCCCAGGATCACGAAGAGAGTGCCTCTTGCATCCCCAAATCATTCCTGTGCGTGCAATAGATTTCGATGTCGCGTCGAATCCCTGGCATTGGATCCCTCCGAATGTGACCGGATACCTATCAGCCTAGCTGGCCCACAGCGTAACCGAAAGCACTGGGAGTGAACCTCCAAGACCGAAGGAACAGATCCGAGGTTCACTCCCAGTGTCGCTACTCTGTCTTGATTGCTGCTTTGACCTTCTTCATCATTTCGGGGTCTTCCAGCTGTTCTTGAGTATATCCATGCACTTCTTTCGCGTGTTCTGCGACCTCTACCATGAGCTTTTCTTCAGTCTCTCCACGGGAAACATAGGGACAATCAACCCCCACATCTCGACATGCCAGTGTCTTTGCCATGCTTATCACCTCCTCAGGGAGCGTATGACTAGCTTTTCTGAGTTCACGCCCAGTTGGTATATTCTGGCCGACCCAACTCACGTACGACACCACACACCTTCACCAGTAATCTACAGGGGTAAGATCAACGGGTTAAAGAGTAAATCACTTCATCTTGATAATCTTACCCGGTTTGATTGGCATCATGATGGGAGCGATGAGGATGCCGATACTATTGGGAAAATTTCGACAAGAATTGTAGTCAAAAGACTCAAATTCTTGACAGAGTCTATCCGTTCTTGCAGGTTTCTTCTATAATTACCAGTAGACAACGATGGGATTAATCGAGAAAGGAGACAAACTCTATTTTTTAGAGAGGCGGACTCTGGGTTCCGTCATCTGATGGGATTGAGTATTCTGGTTTGGGCTATATGTGGAGGGACTATGTTCTACTTTGGACAAGTGAAAAGATTCTCTTCGATTTTTCACAAGACAATACCTCCCAGTCGAGATAGTGTTCTAGTAAAAGCACCGAGAAATCATTTATGATAATATTATATTAGAACAAATTGCTCGTTTCGTCAACCCCTTGTTACGTAAAAGCTTAAATATCCGCCTTGATTCCCCAGGCAACAGGATTCTGGTCCTTGATCAGCTAAGAAATATTACAAAGAATGGACTTGCACTCTTGATTCTTAAGCGCTAGAAATTCGTTTAATGTCAGTAAATCAAAGAGGACATTTAAGCCTTCACACGGGTCTTCTCAATGGCAATTGCGGAAGTTAAGAAAAATGGTGGCATAACTAAATCAAGCAGCTTAAACTGGAGTGATAGTCCTTCTGTCCAGAAACTATTAGATGTTGTGGTTTTTATTATTGCAGAAGAGTATATCCAGATAGCTAAGCAGAATCCTGATTTATTTTCAGACAATGGAGGGAATAAATGAGAGCAGCGATATATGCACGGTATTCTTCAGAGAATCAAAGCGAGAAAAGCATTGATGATCAAATAAGGGTATGAACTCTATCTTGACGACCTTAGAAAAAAGACAATGCGTGGCCTGGAAGGTCAAAAACTACGAGGCTTTAGCACCGGCGAAAATGTATATGGCTATTATACTAAGGCAGTAGGGGAGTTAAAGCTAGCGGCTGGCAAAGCGAGATTGCTTCGCTCGGCCCGCAATGACAAGCGAAGAGTATGTCGCTTCGCTTGTCCTCCAAAGCCGGCCGATCTCCCTGTCGTTCACTGCGTTCACTTCTCATCCCCCGGATGCGCTCGACTCGGCTTCGAGCCCAGTGGATACTAAATGCTGGCGGACGCAATTGCAACCAATTCGAACCATTGGTGAAATATGCGCCCATATCAAAATCCTTCCTACCCGCCAACCATATCTATATCAAAAACTATCCAAAAAGGCAACCCAACTGCGCCTATTGGGAATGACCTATGGGCAAATATCCAGAAGTTTACACATCAATAGGAAAACCGTAACGAAAGCATGTAAATACGAAGGGAGGTAAACCAATATTCTGGCCAGACATTTTCCCGTCATTGCGAGCCTGTTGAAGGTAGGCGTGGCAATCTCAATCATCCCAAGGAGAGATATATCTGGGTCCAAGTTCGTATTCTACACGAAACTGACAAGGCTGCATTAATTGACAATGGTATGAAAATCTGAATCCCGAGATCGCGCATACACGGAATAAGGTTAAGGAACAATGCTTTTGAGATTTATGTTAAGGAAAATACTGTTGGATAATAGCTAGAACTTTATTCAGGATATTCTACTCCAATAGTCACGGTTTTAACTTCTAGTCGTCTTCATGGCCTGCCTCCCTCTCAACGGCTTGATATCAATCAGATTAGAAAACTTGCGATCAATAAAAATCTATTTGTTGGCATTATTTAGTGCATTTTCTATCGCTTTCAATATTACTTTGCTACCATAAGTAGCACCAGAGACTGCATCTACTTCCAATGTTTGAGCTTCTACTACTTTACTTGGAATTATCTCAGCTGGGGCTCCCCGACCACTTTCGTGTTTTACCAGTTCAATTCCTGTTATTTGATGATTCTTTACAGTCACTTTAACTTCAGCAATTATTGGAAAGGCTTCATAACTACCTGTATAAGTCCCATCTGCTACTTTTAAAATATCAACATTTGATATTTTAAAATCTATTAACTGATCCAGGTTTGATTCAATGGTCTCTATATATGACATAAGACCTCTTATGCCAAAGTAAGCTCCGATGATCACTACCACTAAGACACCCAGAACTATTTTATGTTTCTTTTTCATGCAATTTACCTCCCTTATTTTTCATCCTCGTCTCCTCTTCTAGTTGAGGAAAGGATATTCAAGGAAGACTTCCTTGTCCCACAGATTAGGGCAACGTGGCACGCTGTTTTTCCACAGTAACTTTCTTTTCCAGACGCCCTAGTTTGAAAAGATCTCGGCTGAGCAAGGGGAACCATAACAGGTAAAACGGGCCAGCTATCATTAATAGGATAGATGCTATTGACCGTAGTAAAGGGTGGATTAGATGTTGAGCCAAATCGAATCCATTAGCCAGAATTCCTGCATAAGCGGTAACCTTGCTGAATGTTCTGCCTCGTAGCATGACAACTGAGATTAGCACTCCGGCACCTTGCAAGAGGATGCCCGCCATGAAGCCAGCAGTGCTATTCCACATGTCTGAAGCAATAATTGCCTCACCAGCTGCAAGGAGTTGAGATCTGACTGCATCTGTTGAGGCAGCCGCATACTGCTCACTGAGGTGAACGATGGAAAAACCTGAATGCGATGCAAAGCTGCAAGTAACCGCTACAAAAGTGAGAACTGTAGCCAAGGCAGCATAGACACAATTATCTCGCCTGAGGGCACCATAGAGGGCGAAAAATGTCAGTAAATAAAGGGCTATGATGATAAGGCTTAAGAAATCATCCCGTAAAAGTCCTACAATCTTATTGCTCTCGAGTAGTGTAAAATATTCATGGGCGCTGATGGGTTTTAGACCCAAGGTTGAGGTGACGATTATTATAATTAGGGTACATGTAAATTGCATCAGGGCTGCCACTCCACCAATCCTATATATGCCCTTCCAATCGGCGTCTAACGTTTCAGTAGAAGACCCATTTATACTCTGATTGTTTTTGGGTGGTTCTGAGTTAGTTCTGTTTGGAATGCTCATAAATTTTTGTCCTTATCATCTTTCGACCTCTTGTGCACGGTACGGATGCCGTCTGCTCCTGGCGGAGAGGTTGAGAAAGTCATTTTTCTTGTCCGCATATAATATATACTGTCATCTTAAGTAGAGGGTAGTTTGACGCCGGTTTCATAACCAGAAATGCTTTTTTGTTTGGCATTAATCTTTTCGGCAAGTTGAGTTTGGGTTAGGTCGAGTTCTACGCGGCCCAGTCTTATCTTTTTACCTAGTTTCTTGGGGTCCATTTGTTTCCTCTTTCCTGGAAGAAGCACGAAAACAGATTCGTGGCGGTCTTGTCGTCAAAACGAGATTGCTTCGCTTGCGCTCGCAGTCACGAAAACTGCATCTTGACCGTCCTATGAGAGAATACCTGGCAAAGTATGCCTTTCTTTGGAGCGTTCAATATAGCGTATAGGGTATACTTTCCCCTCACCCCTTCCCTCTCCCCTCAGGGGGGAGGGTCACAATATATGAGCGACGAGGTACGATTCATGATGGAGAGAGTGGAATTCAAACCGCTATGGCACTTTTTTCTGGAATGCTGCTCTTTTCTCCTGCAAATAGGAATCGCTAATTTGCTTCACTGGTTCAATGACTCCCTCAGAAGGAGTGATTCTCTCTTTTCTCTAAAAAAACAATAATGTTTTTGACATCATTTTTGAGGAAGGGTATGTCTTTCTGGACTGTATCCCATACAGCGTCCACATCCACACCGAAATAATCATGTATCAATTTGTCTCTCGTTCCTGCTATATCTCTCCATGGAATTTTGGGGTATTGTTTCCTGATGTCTTTGGATAGCCTTTTTGTGGCTTCGCCTATTATTTCAATTTGTCTTATTACCCCATCCTGAAGAAGGTTATTTCTCGAAAAAGTGTCATTATTCACATTGCTTACATATTCTTCAATCCTCAAAATAGCATCCAGTATGTGCTTCAAATACACAAGGTCATCTTTTCTCATCCGTAAATTACCTCCATCTCCTTCCTTATCCTATCAATCAAATAGGGACTTATGAATTTTTCTGTTAAAAGGTCAACTTTTACCCCTAATAGCTCTGAAAGCTGTCTCTCTATTCCAACAAACTCCAAAAGACTTTTTCTTTCCGAAAATTCGACAAGAACATCTATATCACTACCACGTTTTCCTTCGCCTCTTGCATAAGAGCCAAAAATCGCTATTTTCCTCGCTCCATAACTTTGAAGAAATGAGGTAATCTCTTTTGTCAGTTCATCTTTTATCATGTTAATCCCCTGCCCTTATCTAATCAGACATAATTTTACTCATATTCAGCCGGTAACGAGAAATCAATATTGCGTTTATCCTCATACCATGAGGTTTTCGACGCCAACCGTAGTGAGGTTCCAATTTCGTAACGACATATGAGCTTATGGCGGAGGGCCTAGGACTCCTTCTCCCCTCTCGTTTTGGGTGCTCACCGCCTCGTACCCGTTGCAACCCACGCGCTCTTTATTCATCGCACAGTAGCTCCCCGAAGCCAGCCGGTCTCGCTGTCATTTGCTGCGCTCATTTTCCATCCCCCGGATGCGCTCGACTCGGCTTCGAGTCCCACATTCTTTTCTTTTTGTTTCTTTTTTTCGCGATATACGATATACCAAATACGATATACGAATTCTTGGCGGAGGGACTGGGACTCCTTCTCCCCCCTCGTTTTACTCGTCCTGCAAAGCCGGCCGATCTCCCTGTCGTTCACTGCGTTCACTTCTCATCCCCCGGATGCGCTCGACTCGGCTTCGAGCCCAGTGGATACTAAATGCTGGCGGACGCAGTTGCAACCAATTCGAACCTTTGGTGAAATATCCGCTCATATCAAAATATTCCCTACCCGCCAACCCTATTTGTATCAGAAATTATCTAGGAAAGCAACTCAACTGCGCCTTTTAGGAATGAGCTATGGGCAAATAGCCAAGAGCCTAAATATTAACAGGAAAACTGCCACAGAAGCTTGCAAATACAAAGGGAAGTAAGCGAATGTTCTGGTCACTGAGCGCTTACAAGCTGATGCATCTCCAAAGGAGAGATATGTCTGGGCCCGAATTCGTATCCTACATGAAACTAACAAAGCTGTATTAGCTGATAATGGCACGAGAATCTGGATCCCAAAATCACGGATACACAGGACAAGATTAAGAAACACTATTTTTCAGATTTGCGTTAAAGAAGGCACTGTCGGATAGTATTTAGGACTCTATTCAGGATGTTCTACTCCAATAGCTACGGTCTTAACTTCCAATCATTTTTACGCACAACGTCTCCAGCATATACGACGTTTTGCCGACGTATGGCGAGGCCCGAGGAGTGGGGTGATGAATCGTATGAGCTGTGTTATATGTTGAAAGCGCGCGTTTTTTTCTTTTCAAGCGAAACACGGATGTTGAGCTTGATTTACCTAACGATAGAACTAACCGGCTCGCGGTTACACTTTTGCCAGCTTTACCCGCTATTGCCCCCCGGCTCGGAATTTTAGGCGAGTCGGGTTGAGTGACCGGTTAGGTGTTTAGGTAGTCCCCGTCTTTTCAAAACTTCCATCCAAGGAGGTCATAGAAATCCAACCACCATATAGACGCAACAAGGGCTGCTGTAACAAGTGTATATTGTATCCGATCCTGCTGATTCCGGGGACCATCTTTCTGGGCAACCGGGTGAGCCGACTTTCTCGCATACCCCCTTAAGTTTTCGCATATGCGTCCTGAAATACCGCTGCAAGGCCGAGTTGGCGCCGTGCATGGTTGCCTCTTTGATTTCCTCTGGGCTGAAGTACTCCTGTAGGCGCTGGCTATTCTGTGCCGGGTGCCGCCGTACAGGTCCACCTCCCTGATGCCAGGCTTCAGTGTAGGCCCTGGTGCAGGTCCTTAAATCATTTACTGTCAACCTTCTCAAACACAATGTCGTCCACACCCGTCTGAAGAGGAAGTGTTAGTCTGTCGACGTCAGCATCTTTATTCAGCAGAAAGGTCACGTTTCTCACGTCAAAATAGACAAGGAGATGATCGGGGTCCTCGTCGGAAATCCTGAAGGTATCATATTGATAGTGGTCTATTGGTACGGTTCTCTCTCTGAACTCGACGCTCAGCCGTCCGTCTTCCTTTCCAATAATGATCTCGCCATAGGCCGGATGCATGTAATGACCTATATAGTCCACAAGGGGATGACTAGGGTGAGTGTTCTTTTGGTGTTGCTTTTCCGCCTCCGCCTCGTTCTTCTTTCTCCAGTTTTCACGTTCCATCGTAATGAATCTTTGGCTCCAGTCAATCGGCTTAAGGCCCAGGAGGCGATCGAGAATACCGAAGGTTACTGCATAGGTCAAAGAGGTCCCAGTCATATTTGTAAGCACAACGACACCAATCTCCTCTTTAGGTATGAAACTGACCAACGCTGTAGCGCCAGGTACATTTCCTCCATGATTAACCATGTAATGACCGCGGTAAGGTAATATGAACCAACCCAAGCCGTAGCTGATCGTTGGCGTTTCATCGTAGAGGAGAAATTTGAATACTGAGTCAAATGGTATTACCATTTGGGGAGAGTGCATCTGAAGCAGGGTTTCTCCGGCGATAATCTGCTTGCCGTCGACCTTGCCTTCGGCCAAGTGAAATCGGACCCACTTGGCCATGTCCTTGAGGTTGGAGTTGATGGAGCCTGCGGGACCGTTAGCGGTCATCCTAAGGAACGGAATCCGTCTAACGTCAATATCCGAAAGTCTTTCCGGGAATTTTTCCACGCTATCAATGTCCATCGAGTAGGGAAAGGCGTAATCCGGATATTTCTGTAATTCCTCGATTGAGAAATTGCTGCTTTCCATTCCCAGCGGCACGAATATCCTTTCTTTCACGAACTCTTCCCACGTTTTTCCGGTAAGCTTTTCCACGAGACATCCGGATGCCTGGTACATCAAATTATTGTATTGAAAGCGTTCCCGAAATCCATAACTCAATTGAAGATATCTGATTCTTTCGGTCGTCTCTTTACTAGTCAATCCTGCGCTGTACCATACGAGGTCGTGCCTGGGAAGGCCCGAACGGTGCGAAAGCATATCCCTGGGGGTGATGTGCCCCGTCAGGTAATCACCATACATTCTAAACGTTGGCAGATAGTTGCGAACCGGCTGATCAAGATCCAGCTTTTTCTCGTCCGCCAGCATACCCACGGCCAGGGTGGTAAAAGACTTGCTAACGGAACCTATAGGAAAAATCGTGTCCGAAGTTACTTTCAGCCCCTTCTCCACGTCCCGATAGCCGAAACCTTCTGAGAAAATGACTTTGTCATTTTTGACGATGAGAACCGCGATACCCGGCACGTTCCAGGTGTTCATTTCCGTTGTAATAAAGTTCCTTAAATCATTCGGTTCAAATCTCTCCTCGGCTGATAATGGAGAAACAACGAGACATACTGCTATAAACAGAACTAATGAGAGAATCCTATACTTCATTTCTACTCCTCCTTTCCTTTTAAGTCTCCCTTCTAATCATGAAAACAAGTCGTTCATCATTTGAGCACGAACGATAGGATCACCCGCTCACGACTACCCTTTTGCCAGCTTTACCCGCTATTGCCCCCCGGCTGGGAATTTTAGGCGCGGACCGTGCCCCACCGGTCGGGTTCAGTGGCGGGCTAGATGTTTAAGTCGTCCCTCTCTTTTTAGAACTTCCATCCAAGCAGGTTATAGAAATTCAACCACCATATAAACGCAACAAGCGCTACTGTGACAAGTGTATAGTGTATCCGAGCTCGTAATGTCCAATATTTTCTTACCCAACCAAGTACAGTGAGAGGGATAGCAAAAAGTGTAAGAATGGCTGCGATGACCGGTATAATGAGAACCAAAATGAGCGGTAGAGGCACGGTAATGCTGGTGAAAAACCGCTCAACCAGATTGGTCTGGTTCATCATCATGGACAGAAGGAGCACGAATAATAACATCAGAATGGCAGCAGAACCTGCGGTCCAGCGTGCTGTTCTTCTGAAAATCGGGATATCCCTATCTTTCAGCTTCCTTCGCCTACTGATGATGGCTCCTACGGGCCAGATAAAAACCGATAGAAACACGATCAGACAGATGGTTTTCACCACATCGGTAAAGCGGGCCGTTGCGTGAAGCGGAATCCGTCTAAAAGGCATGAAGGGTGCATTAGCCAGGTAGTAGTGTGTGACATATCCTTCCGAGTTCCTGACAAAAACCTGATCTCCATGAAACGCCTGGATACCGTCTGCGGGCCTGAACGTGTAGGGCTTTACCTCTTCCATCTCTGCGGCATAGTCTCGCAACGAAGCGATCAAGGTACCGTTGGGGGTGGCTTTCATTGTGAACTGAAGAAGAGGAAAGAAGTATTTTTCAATGGTGGAGGTGTTATAAATCATTGACTCGTAGGTTCCTTGCAGGGCAGGAATCCGTTGCCCCGTTTCTTCTTTTGGGGGCCGCGGTGCATCCTCAGCCGGATAGTACTTGTCAAGGAAGGCAGCGTGGAAATCATTGCGCAGAGGGGACCCTCCCAGGGAATTGGAGGTAATAAATAGGCCGATCTGCTCCTTTGGAATCATAAACAAATTGGAATGAAAGAAGACGGTGTCACCGGCGTGGCCAATTATACGCAGGCCATGCAGGGGCGTTTCGTAGATGCCCAGACAGAGGGCGCTCACTCCCGGGGCAGGACTGAACTGAGGGCTTTGCATTTCCCGCGCTGCGGCTTCGCCAAGAATGCGTTCATTTCCGTATCTGCCAAGTTGTAGTTGGGCTATCATGAACTTTGCCATATCGGTAGCGGTTGTACTCACTGCGCCTGCCGGAGCCAGCCGGATCAGTTCAAACTCCTGCCGGACATAACCGTCTTTCCCATACACGTAGCCGATCGACATGTCGGAGGCCAGGCGGTCCGGCAACGGTTGGGCAATGGTGGTTCGGTTCATCTCCAGAGGCTGGATGATCCTTTTGTCAATGTAGTCTTCGAAGGTCATGCCGGAGACTTCCTCAACGATAAGGGCTGCCAGGCATGTCCCGTAATTGGAATATACCGAGATTTCCCCGGGAGGCCTGATACGCGGCGGCCAGGTTCGTTTCAGAAAGACCGATAACGGTTCAAGATCGGAAGGGTCTTTTGAGTAGATTCGCGGCTCAATATGATCGTCAAAACCGGCGGTATGCGTCATCAAGTGGCGCATGGTCACCGGTCGGCCAGGGAAGGTGTCTGGAATCTTGAACTT